>NZ_JBICMC010000013.1:0-131352 GCF_043106005.1 Pseudomonas sp. GLN_2
AGAAAGCGACCCTAGGGTCGCTTTTTTTGTGCCTGCATTTTGTACCCCTACCTGCACGCGTTTGCCGCAGCTTCAGCCACGACGTTCCTCCTCCCGCAATGTCAGCACCTCATACCCACCCTCAGTCACCGCCACGGTGTGCTCCCACTGCGCCGACAAGCTGTGGTCCCGGGTGATCACCGTCCAGCCATCCTTCAACTCGCGCGTGCCGCGGCCACCCTGGTTGATCATCGGCTCGATGGTAAACACCATCCCCGGTTTCAGCTTCATGCCCATGCCGCGCTGGCCAATGTGCAGCACCTCTGGCCCTTCATGCATCTGCTGGCCAATACCGTGGCCGCAATACTCGCGCACCACGCTGTAACCCGCCGCCTCGGCATGGGCCTGCACGGCATGGCCGATATCACCCAGCGTTGCCCCAGGCCGCACCTGCTCGATGCCTTTCCACAACGCGTCATAGGTGGTGTCGACCAGGCGCCGGGCTTCTTCGCTGATCTTGCCGATGCAATACATCTTCGACGAATCGGCAATGTAGCCGCCCTGTTCCAGCGTGATGTCGACGTTGATGATCGAGCCTTCCTTGAGCACCTCATCGACCTTGGGGATGCCGTGGCAGACCACGTGGTCCACCGACGTATTGAGCGAGTAAGGGAAACCGTACTGGCCTTTGCTTGCTGGCCGTGCCTTGAGCGTATCGACGATGAACGCCTCGGCGCGGTCGTTGATCTGCATCGTGGTCACGCCGGGGCGGATGAAGCTATCGAGTTCGGTGAACACCTGGGCCAGTAGCTGGCCGGCGCGGCGCATCAGGTCGAGTTGGGCGGGGGTCTTGAGGATCACCTGGGACATGGGGGGAGGGCAGTTGCTCATGCTGGAAATTGCCCCAGCATAGCGCCTGGGAGCGTGAGGTTGCCACCGCATGGTGCGCAAGGCACGCCGCAGCACTGTCTTTGGACTGCCCCCAAGAAGTTGGACACCAATCCAACCCTTGGGGGATCTATGGGTAAGTACACCGAGCAATTCAAGCTCACAGCCATCACAGCCTATCTGGATGGCAGCAACGGTTTCCGAAAGGTGGCTCAACACTTAGGTATCGATTTCAGTCTGCTTCGACGCTGGGTGGCCAGATATCAGGCCAATAATGGCATTGGTCCAGGCTCGCATGGGCGGCGCTATAGCAGTGATTTCAAGCAGCAGGTGCTTAGCTACATGCACGAGCATCGGCTTTCACTGCGCCAGACCGCTGCCCATTTTGGTCTTGGGCAGTCCTCTCAGATAGGCATTTGGCAGCGGCAGTACTACAGTGGCAGTCCTGCACCCTCTACTGTCATCAAGCCAAGAAAGCCAATCGACGTGTCGAAGAAGATCAAGCCTGCCAAACCCACCGATACCAATGATGATCAGAAGTCTCGAGATCAGCTGATGGCTGAACTTGAGTACCTGCGCATGGAGAATGCTGTCCTAAAGGAGCTCAAGGCTCTGCGCGAGGAAAAGGAACGAACACGCGGGGAAAAGTCCTGATCGTTTCCAAACTCAAGCGCAGGTTTCCTTTGCCTGACCTCCTTCAGTTGGTCGAGCTGGCGCGCAGCACCTTCTACTACCAGCTCAAAGCGCAGCAGAAGCCAGACCGGCATGCTGAGCTCAAGGCATTGGTGCATCGCGTCTATCACGAGCAGAAACGGCTTTATGGTTATCGCCGTATCGCACTCGTAATCAGGAAGGAAAAGCGGGTGAACAAGAAGGTCATTGAACGGCTGATGGCTGAGCAGGGATTGAAATCAGTAGTGCGCCCCAAGAAATATCGCTCCTATCGAGGTACCGTCGGCAAAGTGGCAGCGAATGTACTGGAGCGAAATTTTGTCGCTCAACGCCCAAACCAGAAGTGGGTGACTGACGTAACCGAGTTCAAAGTAGCTCAACAGAAGCTCTATCTGTCGCCCGTGATGGATTTGTACAACGGCGAAATCGTGGCCTACGAAATGGCCAGCCGCCCGTGCTATAGCCTGGTTGGGAACATGCTTGGCAAAGCGCTCGATTGCCTGGGAGAGAAACCGAAGCTCGTGCTGCATTCGGATCAGGGATGGCATTACCAGCAGGCGCAATACCGTCGCAAGCTAAGCGAATGTGGGGTAAAGCAGAGCATGTCTCGAAAAGGCAATTGCCTGGACAACGCGGCCATGGAAAGCTTCTTCGGCACGCTCAAATCTGAGTTTTTCTACCTGAAGCGTTTCGAGAGTATTGATGAGCTGAGAGCGGGTCTGGATGAGTATATTCACTACTACAACCATGATCGCATCAAGCTGAGGCTCAATGGCCTGAGCCCTGTGGAGTACAGGGCTCAGGCAGCAGCTTAAAACTGTCCAACTTTTGGGGGGCAGTCCAAAATGTGGGAGCGGCCTTGCGTCGCGATGCGCCGCGCGGGCGGCGCTCGATCTCACAGGCGATGAAAATGTATCGCCAAGCCCATCAGCGAGAAATGAGCTCAATCAAGCAAAACCGCCCCTGAACCTCCAGCCCAAGCAATTCGTCATTGCCCTCCAGCCGCAGGCAGTCATACAACCCTAGCCGCTGCGCTTCACGCCCCACGATGGTCACCTCAACATGGCTGCTGGCAGCAAACAACAACACCGTCGACGCCGAGCTGTACACCCGGCTGGTGCCATCCAGCCACTGCAGCCGCGCCCTATAACGTTCAGGTGCATAGATCAGGTTGAAATCGCGGATCGCCCCGCCCAGCAACTTGCAGCTGACCTGGCTCTCGCCGCTGAACGCAAACGCATCGAACGCCAGCAATGGCCGACTGGCCTGGCCGTCGACCAGCAGGCGCATGCCGTCGCCCTGCAGCACGGTGATGATCCGCTGGTAGCCGGCAAAGGTGGAAAACCCGCCCGACTCTTCGATATCGGCAATCGACAGACGCCAGCCAAAACCGTCCAGGCCCTCGCCACTGTCGCGGGTAATCTCTTCGGTGAAACCGCCACCGTTCTTCCACGGCATGCGCGGGTAATCGTGCGCACGCAACAACTGCAGCTGACTCATTTGCTGAAACGTCCTTCCAGGCGATGACGGGAACCGGGGTGGATCAGCCGTGCAGCGGTCACCGGCTGGCGGCCGGACCAGGTGCGACGACGAATCAGCAGGCAAGGCTCGCCCCGCTCGATCTGCAACAGGCGGCATTCTTCCGGCTCGGCCAGGATCGCCTCGACCACATGCTCACCTTCGGTCAACGGCGCCACCTGGGACAGGTAGGCGTAAGGCGTCTGCCGGGTGAAATCCTGCTTGAGGTAATCGGGGGCGATGGCCGCGTTAACGTAGCGGTCCTCGATCTGCACCGGCACGCCGTTCTCGAAATGCACGATCAGCGAATGGAACACCCGCTGACCTTCACGCATGTCCAGAGCCAGCGCCCGCTCGGAGCCGGCCGCTTCTTCGGCAAGCGTGATCACCTGGCAGCTATGCTGGTGCCCGCGCGCGGCAATTTCATCGGCAATGTTGTTGACCTCGAACAGCGCCGAACGGCCCTTGGGCTCGGCCACGAAGGTGCCGACCCCTTGCATGCGCACCAGCAGGCCCTCGGCGGTGAGTTCACGCAGGGCGCGGTTGATGGTCATGCGGCTGAAACCCAGCTCGTTGACCAACTCGCTCTCGGAAGGTACCCGGTGATGCGGTGGCCAGCTGCCGTTGTCGATCTGCTGGATGATCATCTGTTTGACCCGGGCGTAGAGCGGCGCCGGGCCCTCGCCCATCTGGGCAACCAGCACGGAGACAGGAGGTGTCGGCACGGCGATGGATCCTTGTGCAAATGAAATGAGCGGTAGCTTGCCGCAGTTTACCCGGCAGGCAAACGCCTGTATATGTATATACAAGTTAACAATAACAGGATTCCACCGATGTCAGCCTACTTCGCCGAACGCGCCCTGCTACCTACGGGCTGGGCCAGCCATGTGCGTATCGAGGTCGCCCGCGATGGCCGCGTGGCCAGCATCGAGCCTGGCGCTTCGGCCGAAGGCGCCGAGCGCCTGGCCGGCCCGCTGCTGCCCGGCATGCCCAACCTGCACTCGCATGCCTTCCAGCGCGCCATGGCAGGCCTGGCGGAAGTTGCCGGCAACCCCAATGACAGTTTCTGGACCTGGCGAGACCTGATGTACCGCCTGGTCGGGCAGATCAGTCCAGAGCAGCTTCAGGTCATCGCCCGCCAGCTGTACATCGAGATGCTCAAGGCGGGTTATACCTCGGTGGCGGAGTTCCACTACGTGCACCACGACCAGGCCGGCAAGCCCTACGCCGACCCGGCCGAGCTGTCGCGACGCATCAGCGCGGCCGCAGCCGACAGCGGCATCGGCCTGACCTTGCTGCCGGTGCTGTACAGCCATGCAGGCTTTGGCGGCCAGGCGCCGAACGACGGGCAGCGGCGCTTCATCAACTCCACCGGGCAGTACCTGCAGCTGCAAGCCCAGCTCGCCCCTCTGCTGGCCGCGCAACCGGCGCAGCAACTGGGCCTGTGCTTCCACTCGCTGCGGGCGGTAACGCCTGGGCAGATCGCCGAAGTGCTGGCGGCCAGCGACAGGCAGTGCCCGGTGCATATCCACATCGCCGAACAGCAGAAGGAAGTCGACGACTGCCTGGCCTGGAGCGGCCTGCGCCCGCTGCAGTGGCTGTACGAGCACGTGGACGTGGACCGCCGCTGGTGCCTGGTACACGCTACCCATGCCGAACCGGACGAAGTCACTGCCATGGCCCGCAGCGGCGCGGTGGCCGGGTTGTGCCTGACCACCGAAGCCAACCTGGGCGATGGGATCTTCCCGGCAGTGGATTTCCTGGCACAGGGCGGGCGTATGGGCATTGGCTCGGACAGCCATGTGTCGTTGAGCGTGGTGGAGGAGCTGCGCTGGCTGGAATATGGCCAGCGCCTGCGGGACCAGCGGCGCAACCGCCTGTATCGCGGCGACCAACCGATGGTCGGACGCACGCTGTATGACGCGGCGTTGGCCGGTGGTGCACAGGCGCTGGGGCAGACGGTCGGCGAGTTGGCGGTGGGCAAGCGTGCCGACTGGCTGGTGCTCGATGGGCAGGACCCCTACATCGCCATGGCGGAGGGTGATGCCATTCTCAACCGTTGGCTGTTTGCCGGCGGCGATCGCCAGGTGCGCGATGTGATGGTGAATGGGCAGTGGGTGGTGCGCCAGGGGCGGCATGCGCAAGAAGAAGAAAGCGGGCGGGCGTTTGCCGAGGTGTTGCGCCAGCTTTTGGGCTGAGTGTACCGGGGCTGCGTTGCAGCCCTTCGCGGGCAAGCCCGCACAGGTTGGACTGCCCCACAAAATCTCTCGGGGGCAGCCCAGGGTTCAGCGCAGAACCTGTGGGAGCGGGCTTGCCCGCGAAAGGTTGCAAAGCAACCCCAAAAAACTCAATGCATTTTTACTATTTGCTGATCGGACGCCCGCCAGATCAAGCGGCTGGTGTCATACCCCTGCTGCCGCGCCCTGGACAGCAGGTTCTCACGCTCCCAGGCCGGCAGTGTCGGCGTGCGCGACAGAATCCAAAGGTATTTGCGGTCCGGGCTGCCGACGATGGCCGTACGGTAGTGGTCGTCCACATAAAGAATCCAGTACTCACCCCGCGCCACGCCTGGCACCAGCCTGGTGAACCAGTTATCGAACTCGACCCATAGCTTGTCGGTGTGCCCCGGCTCCTGGATATTCGCATGCCCTTCGGCGCGAAGCCATTCATCACCCATGGTGCGGCAGCGGTTGAGCACGCCATAACTGCCATCAGGCCTGAGGTTGTAATGGGCCTCGGACTGCTCGCAGCCTTCCTGGAAGCGCATGGGCAGGCGCGCCAGCTCGTACCATTTGCCCTGGTAGCGCTTGAGGTCGACATGGCCGGCGGTTTTCGGCGCCAGCGGGTCGTGCACGGAACCTGCACAACCGCCCAGCAGCAACGCCAGGCATACCCCCATCAGCAGGTACGCACGCCTCATTTGAGGCCCTGCCCGGAATACATCAGCACCTTGTCAGCTGCGTACTGCACGCTGATGAAGCTCTTCTCGTCCCCCCAGGTGCAGCTGCTCATGCCCAACGCGCCAGAACACTCGGTCGGCGTGCCGAGCAACTGCTCGACCTCGGCCTTGTTCATACCGGCCTTGATCTTGGAATAGTTTTCCTGATTGATCTTGCTGCAGGCAGTCAGCACGACGCACAGCGACAACAGGGCGAGGGAACGCAACGACATGAAGGGACACTCCTGAAAGATGATACAGGCGAGTGGCCTGCAGTGACCTTCGACGTGAAAATCCCTCCCAGGTTCCCTGCCCCACCCCCTATGTCCCTACACCATTGGTCGGATGGCCACTACTGTGCGATTAATCACAAAGCATTAATCATGCGCCCAATAAAAAAGGCCGCCCCCAATGGGAGCGGCCTTGCGTCGCGATGCCTGCACAGCAGGCCTCTTGGGCCTCAGAACCGGGACCCAGGCTCCAGCAAAAAGTCCATCTCTTCGCTGGTGCTCGGCCGCTCCAGCACCAGGTTGCGGTGCGGGAAGCGCCCGAAACGGGCAATTACCCGCTGGTGCTGCTCGGCATAGTCGAGGAAGCCTTCAAACAGCCGGCGGTTGGCCTCGGGCTGTTCATCCAGCAACATTCGATAACGCTCCACGCACAGGTTCTGCCAGTCCAGCACTTCGGCATGCTCCAGTACCAGCAGCACGAACACGCGCTGGATCGGCAGCAACTGGTAATCCCAGCCCTTCTGCAGGCCCTGCATGGCGACCACCTGGGCACGCCGGTCGCCCTCGAAGGCGCGCGGCGTGTCGCGGTAGATCATGCGTGGCAGCTGGTCGAGCAAAATCAGCAGGCCCAGCCAGCCCTGCGGGCTTTGCTGCCACTCTTCGAGCCCACCCGCCAGGGCATGCTCGACCAGGTCGCCAAACAGCGCATGGGCCTCGGCATCGTAATGCTTGCCGAACCACAGCGTGCTCTTCTCGTCAGCCACGGCCTGGGCACTGGTGCCCCAACCGAACCACCACTCCAGCAACGGCTGCCAAGGTGCGAGCATGACTTACTCCTTGTGGTAAGCGGTGACGCGCTCGACCTCTTCCTTCGAGCCGAGAATCACCGACACGCGCTGGTGCAGGCTTTCTGGCTTGATGTCGAGGATGCGATCGTAACCGTTGGTGGAAGCGCCACCGGCCTGTTCGATGATGAACGACATCGGGTTGGCTTCGTACATCAGGCGCAGCTTGCCCGGCTTGCTTGGTTCGCGGGCGTCACGTGGGTACATGAACAGGCCGCCACGGGTCAGGATGCGGTGCACGTCGGCCACCATCGAGGCGATCCAGCGCATGTTGTAGTTCTTCTTCAGCGGGCCGGTCTCGCCTGCCAGCAGTTCGCCCACATAGCGCTGTACCGGGGCTTCCCAGTGGCGCTGGTTGGACATGTTGATGGCGAACTCGGCGGTGGTCTCCGGTACGCGGATGTTTTCGTGAGTCAGCACGAAGCTGCCCAGTTCGCGATCCAGGGTGAAGCCCTTGACGCCGTTGCCCAGGGTCAGGATCAGCATGGTCTGCGGGCCGTAGATGGCATAACCGGCAGCAACCTGCTCGGTACCTGGCTGCAGGAACGCTTCTTCGTTGAGGCTTTCGTTCTGGCTCAGGTACTGGTTAGGGCAACGCAGAACCGAGAAGATGGTACCGACCGACACGTTGACGTCGATGTTCGACGAACCGTCCAGCGGGTCGAAGACCAGCAGGTAGGCGCCTTTCGGGTACTTGCCCGGGATCTGGTACGCATTGTCCATTTCTTCGGAAGCCATGCCAGCCAGGTGACCGCCCCACTCGTTGGCTTCCAGCAGGATATCGTTGGAAATCACGTCCAGTTTCTTCTGGACCTCGCCCTGCACGTTTTCAGTGCCCATGCTGCCCAGCACACCGCCGAGGGCGCCTTTGGACACGTGATGGCTGATTTCCTTGCACGCACGCGCTACCACTTCGATCAGGAAGCGCAGATCGGCAGGGGTATTGTTGCTGCGGGTCTGCTCAATCAGATAGCGACTCAGGGTAACGCGGGACATGTATGGCTCCGAACGGATTGGGGGGATGAAAAACCCCCGCAGTTTACAGGGAGAGTGACGGGCTAGCGAGTGATGAGACTCGCCACGGCTCTCAGACGGCACAATAGGTCGGTAGTTCAGCCTTCGCCAGGCCGGTGGTCTGGTTGTGAGGCCATTCGCGGGCGCGCCCGCGCCTACAGGTGGATAAGGACCCTGTAGGCGCGGGTTTACCCGCGAACAAGCCAGCACAGGCCCGCCTCAGTCCAGCGCCTTCCAGATCTCGGTCGCATACTCGCGAATGGTCCGATCCGAGGAGAACCAGCCCATCCGCGCGGTATTGAGCACCGCCTTGCGCCACCACTCCTGCGGTGTGTGCCACAGATCCTCGACCCGCCGCTGGGCATCCCAGTAGGCATCGAAATCGGCACACACCAGGAAGCGATCGTAGGCCACCAGGCCGTCGATCAACCCGGTGTACCGAGAAGGGTCGTCTGGCGAGAACACACCACTGCGGATGGCCTGCAACACATCGGTCAAGCGGTTGGAAGCAGCTATGGCGGCATTGGCGCCAAAATCACCGGCACGCTTGCGCGCTTCAACCTGCTGCGCGGTCAGGCCAAAGATGAACATGTTGTCGGCCCCCACCTGTTCGCACATCTCCACGTTGGCGCCATCCAGGGTGCCGATGGTCAGCGCACCATTGAGGCCGAACTTCATGTTGCTGGTACCGGAAGCTTCGTAACCCGCGGTGGATATCTGCTCGGAAAGGTCCGCCGCCGGGATGATGCTCTCGGCCAGGCTGACGTTGTAGTTGGGCAGGAACACCACCTTCAGCAGGCCGCGCACCGTCGGGTCGTTGTTCACCACCCGGGCGATGTCGTTGGCCAGCTTGATGATCAGTTTGGCCTGGTGGTAACTGGCCGCGGCCTTGCCAGCGAAGATCTTCACCCGCGGCACCCAATTGGTGCCAGGGTCGTTGCGTATGGCCTGGTACAGTGCAACGGTGTGCATCAGGTTGAGCAATTGGCGCTTGTATTCGTGAATACGTTTGACCTGAACGTCGAATAGCGCCTCGGGGTTGACCGTGACGCCGATGCGATCCTGAATGATGCTGGCCAGGGCGCGCTTGCTGTGCAGCCGCTGGGCAGCGAACTGTTTGCGGAAACCGGGTTTGTCGGCGAACGGCACCAGGCCCGCCAGAAGCATCTGCGGGTCGTCCTTGAGTTCCGGCCCAAGCGCCTCGACCAGCATCTCGGTCAGCTGAGGGTTGGACTGGTACAACCAGCGGCGGAAGGTAATGCCATTGGTCTTGTTGTTGATCCGTTGCGGGTACAGCTTGTGCAGCTCGGAGAACACCGTGCTCTTCATCAACTTGCTGTGCAGCGCCGACACGCCGTTGACGCTGTGCGAGCCGAGAAACGCCAGATTGCCCATGCGCACCCGTCGGCCGTTGTCTTCCTCGATCAGCGAAACCGCGCGCAGCACGTCGAAGTCGTGCAGGCCTTTGGCCCGCAACGCATCGATATGGTAGGCATTGATCAGGTAGATAATCTGCATGTGCCGCGGCAGCATGCGCTCCATCAGCGCTACCGGCCAGGTTTCCAGGGCTTCTGGCAACAGGGTATGGTTGGTGTAGGCGAGCGTGCCGACGGTCAGCTCCCAGGCCTTTTCCCAAGGCACTTCGTGCTGATCCACCAGCAACCGCATCAGCTCCGCCACCGCAATCGAGGGATGGGTGTCGTTTAGCTGGATGGCCGCTGCATCAGGCAGGTTGAGCAGGTCCTTGTGCATGTTCAGGTGGCGCCGCAGCAAGTCCTGCAGCGAAGCCGAGACGAAAAAGTACTCCTGGCGAAGGCGCAGTTCCTGACCGGCCTCGGTACTGTCGGCGGGGTAAAGCACACGCGAAATGCTCTCGGCACGCGCCACTTCAGCCACAGCCCCCAAATGGTCACCGGCGTTGAAGCGCTCCAGGTGCAGCTCTTCCAGCGCGCGCGCGCGCCACAGGCGCAGGGTGTTGACGCTGGATCCGCGCCAGCCGACTACCGGCGTGTCGTACGCCACCGCCCGCACCGTCTCGCCAGGCCACCATACCTGGCGCTGGCTACCGCTTGCATCGTGCACCGTTTCGACACTGCCGCCAAAGCTGATCGGGTAGATCACCTCGGCGCGCTCGAACTCCCAGGGGTTGCCGAAATCCAGCCAGTTCTCGGTCTGTTCCTGCTGCCAGCCATCGACCACGGCCTGACGGAACAGCCCGTGCTCGTAGCGGATGCCGTAACCATGGGCAGCGATACCCAGGGTAGACATGCTCTCCATGAAGCACGCAGCCAGACGGCCAAGGCCACCATTGCCCAGCGCGGCGTCCGGCTCGAGCAGGCGAATGCGTTCGAGGTCCACATTCAGCCCTTCCAGCGCATCGCGGGCGACGTCCAGCAGGCCCAGGTTGCTCAGGCTGTCGTACAGCAAGCGGCCGATGAGAAACTCCAGGGAAAGGTAGTAGACACGCTTCTGGCTGCGCCGATAGGCCTGCCGGGTGTGATCCATCCAGTGGTCGACCATGTGATCGCGCGCGGCCAGGGCAATGGCTTCGAACCAGTCATGGTCGAAGGCGTGCTCGGGGTCCTTGCCGACCGCGTAGGTCAGCTTGTTCAGTACAGCAGCGCGAAAATCCGCGACTTCGGCGTCACGTGCTTTGGGTTCCTGGGACATGCGGCATCCTCGGGCAAGTTGACGAAAGCGGAGGGAGAGTGTTGAGACTAGACCCTTCGACAGAGAGCGACAGTTACGGTTCGCAGTTTTCATGCCCACTCTGCGATTCCGGCAAAAGGTTGTTCATAAATTGAACAATTCCGGTATCATCGCGCGCCCCAAGACCGTGATCCACCCTATAAAGATGAAAACGACCCTGATCGCCGCGGCCGAAGTCGACCGCCTGGAGACCTGGCAGCGCTATACCAGCAACATGTGCCATGGCTGCCATTCGACCTGCTGCACCCTGCCGGTGGAGGTGAAGATCAAGGATCTGATCCGTATCGGCGTGGTCGACGAGTTCGAAAAAGACGAACCCCCCAAGAACGTGGCCAAGCGCCTGCAAAAAGAAGGCATCATCGAGCGCTTCAACCAGAAGTCCGGGATCTTCACCCTGACCCGGATGAGCAACGACGACTGCATGTACCTGGATCGTAAAAGCCGGCTGTGCACCATTTATGACAAGCGCCCGGATACCTGCCGCAACCACCCCAAGGTCGGGCCGCGGCCGGGGTATTGTGCCTACAAGCCCAAGGTGGTTGGGCGTTGATCTATTGCCTGCCCCGGCCTCTTCGCGGGTAAACCCGCTCCTACAGGTCTTGACCTTTGTGGATCCTGTAGGAGCGGGTTTACCCGCGAAGAGGCCGGTACAACCAGCACAAAAGACCCAGACAAACAAAAACGCCCCCAGCCTTTCGACCGGGGGCGTTTTCATTCAGCCTGAGCTAACTCAGTTCTTGGCTTTCTTGGCTGCGCGGGTACGCTCGCCTTCGTCCAGGATCTTCTTGCGCAGACGGATCGACTTAGGCGTCACTTCGCACAGCTCGTCGTCCTGGATGAATTCCAGGGCCTGCTCGAGGGTGTGGCGAACTGGTGGTACCAGGGCGATGACTTCGTCTTTGCCCGAAGCACGCATGTTGTCGAGCTTCTTGCCTTTGGTCGGGTTCACGCCCAGGTCGTTGTCACGGCTGTTCAGGCCGATGATCTGACCGTTGTAGATCTCCTGGCCGTGTTCAACGAACAGCTTGCCGCGAGCCTGCAGGGTTTCCAGCGAGTAGGTCAGTGCCTTGCCGGTCTCGACCGAAACCAGTACGCCGTTGAGGCGGCCGGACATCTGGCCCGACTTCATGGTGTCGTAGCGATCGAAGATCGAGGTCAGGATGCCTGCACCGTTGGTCAGGGTCAGGAACTGGTTACGGAAACCGATCAGACCACGGGCTGGAATGTTGTACTCCAGACGAACACGGCCCTTGCCATCCGGAACCATGTTGGTCAGGTCGCCTTTACGCAGACCCATCTCTTCCATGACCTTGCCCTGGGATTCTTCAGGGATGTCGATGGTGACGTTCTCGAACGGCTCCTGCTTCACGCCGTCGACTTCGCGGATGATCACTTCAGGACGGCCCACGGCCATTTCGAAGCCTTCACGACGCATGGTTTCGATCAGCACCGACAGGTGCAGCTCACCACGGCCCGAAACCTTGAACTTGTCAGGGGAGTCGGTCTCCTGAACGCGCAGGGCAACGTTGTACAGCAGCTCCTTGTCCAGACGGTCCTTGATGTTACGGCTGGTGACGAACTTGCCTTCTTTACCGCAGAACGGCGAGTCGTTGACCTGGAAGGTCATCGAAACGGTCGGCTCGTCAACGGTCAGCGGCTTCATCGCTTCTACCGCATCCGGGGCGCACAGGGTGTCGGAGATGAACAGCTCATCGAAACCGCTGATGCAGACGATATCGCCAGCCTGGGCTTCTTCGACGTCAACGCGGTGCAGACCGTGGTGACCCATCAGCTTCAGGATACGACCGTTACGCTTCTTGCCGTTGGTGTCGATGGCGACAACCGGAGTGTTCGGCTTGACGCGGCCACGGGCGATGCGGCCAACACCGATAACGCCGAGGAAGCTGTTGTAGTCCAGTGCGGAGATCTGCATCTGGAACGGGCCGTCGCGGTCAACAGACGGTGCAGGTACGTTGTCGATGATCGACTGGTACAGCGGGGTCATGTCTTCGGCCATGGCAGTATGGTCCAGGCCGGCAATGCCGTTCAGGGCCGAGGCGTAGACCACTTTGAAGTCCAGCTGTTCGTCGGTGGCACCGAGGTTGTCGAACAGGTCGAAGATCTGGTCCAGAACCCAGTCAGGACGTGCGCCCGGACGGTCAACCTTGTTGATCACGACGATTGGCTTCAGGCCGGCTTCGAAAGCCTTCTTGGTCACGAAGCGGGTTTGCGGCATCGGGCCGTCCTGGGCGTCGACCAGCAGCAGCACGGAGTCGACCATCGACATTACACGCTCAACCTCGCCACCGAAGTCGGCGTGGCCGGGGGTGTCGACGATGTTGATGTGGTAGCCGTTCCAGTTGATGGCGGTGTTTTTCGCCAGAATGGTAATACCGCGCTCTTTTTCCTGGTCGTTGGAGTCCATGACGCGCTCGTCATTGAGCTCGTTACGCTCCAGAGTGCCGGACTGACGCAGGAGTTTGTCGACCAGAGTGGTTTTACCATGGTCAACGTGGGCGATGATGGCGATGTTACGCAGATTTTCGATCACAAGTGTATCTCGATCAGAGGATTTGGTTGCCGCCCAGTGTAGGCGGCCAATATGTACTGTTTGAGGCTCAGCGGGCCCGGCGGTCGGGAGGGCGATGGCGGATACTGCCGCCATACAGCCCCGGCGTCTTATGTCGGACGATAAACACGCACATTGGCATGTCCCTCACTGAGCAGGTGGTGTGCGTGCAAACGGCTCATCACACCCTTGTCGCAATACAGCAAGTACTGGCGCGTGGGGTCCAGGTGCTTGAACTTGCTGTTGATGGCGTAGAACGGCATGGCCTGGACTTCGATGCCTTCCAGCACCAGAGGTTCGTCTTCCTGGGCATCGGGGTGGCGAATGTCGATGACGATCTGGCCTGGCAGCGCCTCGGCCACTTCCTCGATTTCGATGTCCTTGCCCAGCTCATCGATCACATGGTCGATGGAAATGAACTTGGCGCGCTCGAGCGCGCGCTCCAGCACGGCCATGTCGAACTGCTTTTCTTCGTGCTCCATGCGGTGACGCTTGGCATGGGTGGTCGGGTTTACCGAGATCACGCCGCAATATTCCGGCATGTGCTTGGCAAAGTCCGCGGTGCCGATTTCGGTGGCCTGGTCGATGATGTCCTGCTTGTGGCTGGCCAGCAGCGGGCGCAGCACCAGCTTGTCGGTGGCCGAGTCGATGATCGACAGGTTCGGCAGGGTCTGGCTGGACACCTGGGAAATCGCTTCGCCGGTCACCAGCGCGTCGATCTGCAGGCGGTCGGCCATATGGGCGGCGCCGCGCAGCATCATGCGCTTGAGGGTCACGCCCATGTAGCTGTTGTCGACCTTGTTGAGGATCTCACCAACCACTTCTTCGAACGGCACGCTGATAAACAGTACGCGCTGGCTGCTGCCGTACTTTTTCCACAGGTAGTGGGCCACTTCCATTACGCCCAGCTCGTGAGCACGGCCGCCGAGGTTGAAGAAGCAGAAGTGGGTCATCAGGCCGCGGCGCATCATCTGGTACGCCGCAACGGTGGAGTCGAAACCACCGGACATCAGCACCAGGGTCTGCTCCAGAGCGCCCAGCGGATAACCGCCGATGCCGTTGTGCTGGTTGTGGATCACGTACAGGCGCTGGTCGCGGATTTCGATGCGCACCAGCACTTCAGGCTTTTTCAGCTCGATCCCGGCGGCGCCACACTGCTGGCGCAGCTGGCTGCCGACGTAACGGTCGACGTCCATCGAGGTGAAGTCATGGTGGCCACCGCGCTTGCAGCGCACGGCGAAGTGCTTGCCGGCCAGCAGGTGGCCGAAGTGGTGCTTGCACTTGGCGACGATGTCGTCGAAGTCACCCAGCGGGTATTCCTCTACCTGCAGGAAGTGGGTGATACCCGGGGTGCAGGTGAGGCGTTCGATCATCTCGCGCTGGACTTTTTCGTCTTCGACGCGGGTGACCACCTCGAGATTGTCCCAGACACCATCGACCGCGAGCTCAGGGTCGAGATCCTTGAGCACGTTGCGGATGTTCTTGCCAAGCTGGCGGATGAAGCGCTTGCGCACCGGCCGGCTTTTAATGGTGATTTCTGGGAAGACTTTGACGATAAGTTTCATTGGTTAACAGCGCGCGCAGGGCCTGCCGAAAATGAGGGGCGCGAATTATATCGGAAATTGCTCAGGATTTGACCAACTTTTGATCAGAAGCTTTGAGATAAATGCAGAGGCCAGGTTTTGCAGTGCCTGTTCCGGCCCTTTCGCGGGTAAACCCGCCCGTAGGAGCGGGTTTACCCGCGAAGAGGCCCTAGAAGCTGGCACACCACTCACGCAGCGCACCCAATTGGTGCGAGACGATCAAAAAACGCATCGTAAGGGTGCATTTTTACCCGCCAACCCAACGCCAAATGCCCGCAAACGCCCCCTTTTATCCCACCCTCGCCATTTTCGGGCACTGGCATGCAATTTGCTCCCTTGTGAGGCAGGTAAGCTTGGCCGACTATCCGCGCCCGGCAACACCCTTTTTCCAGGGCAGCGGCCCACCGCGCTCTAGACCATCCGGAGGACAACATGTCGAAGTCGGTTCAACTCATCAAAGATCATGACGTCAAGTGGATTGATCTGCGTTTCACGGACACCAAAGGCATTCAACACCACGTGACCATGCCGTCGCGTGATGCGCTGGACGAAGACTTCTTCGAAGTCGGCAAGATGTTCGACGGTTCCTCCATCGCTGGCTGGAAAGGCATCGAAGCTTCCGACATGATCCTGATGCCGGTCGACGAAACCGCCGTTCTGGACCCGTTCACCGAAGAACCAACCCTGATCATCACCTGCGACATCGTCGACCCGTCGAGCATGCAAGGCTACGATCGCGACCCACGCGCCATCGCCAAGCGCGCTGAAGAGTACCTGAAGAGCACCGGCATCGGTGACACCGTATTCGCCGGCCCAGAGCCTGAGTTCTTCATCTTCGACGAAGTGAAGTTCCACTCGGACATCTCCGGTTCGATGTTCAAGATCTTCTCCGAGCAGGGCTCGTGGATGACCGGCGCTGACGTGGAAGGCGGCAACAAAGGCCACCGCCCGGGCGTGAAAGGCGGCTACTTCCCGGTTCCGCCGTTCGACCACGACCACGAAATCCGTACTGCCATGTGCAACGCCCTGGAAGAAATGGGCCAGACCGTTGAAGTTCACCACCACGAAGTGGCGACTGCCGGCCAGAACGAAATCGGCGTCAAGTTCAACACCCTGGTGAAGAAGGCTGACGAAGTACAGGCGCTGAAATACGTCGTGCACAACGTTGCCGACGCTTACGGCCGTACCGCCACCTTCATGCCGAAGCCACTGTACGGCGACAACGGCTCGGGCATGCACGTGCATATGTCGATCTGGAAAGACGGCAAGAACACCTTCTCGGGTGAAGGCTATGCCGGCCTGTCCGACACCGCCCTGTACTTCATCGGCGGTATCATCAAGCACGGTAAGGCCCTGAACGGCTTCACCAACCCGTCGACCAACTCGTACAAGCGTCTGGTTCCAGGCTTCGAAGCCCCGGTAATGCTGGCGTACTCGGCTCGCAACCGTTCCGCCTCGATCCGTATTCCTTACGTTGGCAGCCCGAAAGCCCGCCGTATCGAAGCACGCTTCCCGGACCCATCGGCCAACCCGTACCTGGCGTTCGCGGCCCTGCTGATGGCTGGCCTGGACGGCATCCAGAACAAGATCCACCCAGGCGACGCGGCCGACAAGAACCTGTACGACCTGCCGCCAGAAGAAGCCAAGAACATCCCGCAAGTGTGCGGCAGCCTGAAAGAAGCTCTGGAAGAGCTGGATAAAGGCCGTGCGTTCCTGACCAAGGGCGGCGTGTTCTCCGACGACTTCATCGATGCCTTCATCGAGCTGAAGAGCGAAGAAGAAATCAAGGTCCGTACCTTCGTACACCCGCTGGAATACGAGCTGTACTACAGCTGCTGATCTGATTGGCGCCTCGCGCCGATGACATGATCACAACGGCCTCCCTTGGGAGGCCGTTTTTGTTTCTGCGCACCTTGCAGCAGCACCACTGATTCGCCTGCCACGCTATGCTCTATCTTGGTGCACTAATTCACGGCATGCCCTCAATTGCTCCCCAATCTGGTTCAGGTTAAACGTTTCACCAGGACTTTCTGATCCGAATTTGCGCAGATTCAGGCCTTTATCGGTAAATCCCGCTTCTTTTCGGAGCTTTGGTTTGTTTCTTGCATTTTCTTATCCAGAGTCTCGCATCAGTGGATCCACCCCGCGTCCGGCCCTGACCAAAGCAGTGCCAGGCAAGCGCCAAACGAGGTCAACGACGCCTTATGACCATCAGCGATGCACAGCACCGTCTGCTTCTGGACAACCTGACCACCGCCACGTTGCTGCTCAACGCCGAGCTGCGCCTGGAGTACATGAACCCGGCCGCAGAAATGCTGCTGGCCGTCAGTGGCCAGCGCAGCCACGGCCAGTTCATCAGCGAGCTGTTCACCGAATCGACCGAGGCGCTCAGTTCGCTGCGCCAGGCGGTCGAGCAGGCGCACCCGTTCACCAAGCGTGAAGCGCAGCTTACATCGCTGACCGGGCAGACCATCACCGTCGACTACGCGGTAACGCCGATACTGCATCAAGGCCAGACCCTGCTGTTGCTTGAGGTGCACCCGCGGGACCGTCTGCTGCGCATCACCAAGGAAGAGGCCCAACTGAGCAAGCAGGAAACCACCAAGATGCTGGTGCGCGGCCTGGCCCACGAAATCAAGAACCCCCTTGGCGGCATCCGCGGAGCGGCCCAGCTACTGGCCCGCGAACTGCCCGAGGAAGGGCTGCGCGACTACACCAATGTGATCATCGAAGAGGCCGACCGCTTGCGTAACCTGGTCGACCGCATGCTCGGCTCGAACAAGCTGCCGTCGCTGGCCATGACCAATATTCACGAAGTGCTGGAGCGGGTGTGCAGCCTGGTCGATGCCGAAAGCCAAGGGTGCATCACTTTGGTGCGCGATTACGACCCAAGCCTGCCGGACGTGCTGATCGACCGAGAACAGATGATTCAGGCCGTACTCAACATCGTGCGTAACGCCATGCAGGCGATCAGCTCGCAGAATGAGCTGCGCCTGGGTCGCATCACCTTGCGCAGCCGTGCCCTGCGCCAGTTCACCATCGGCCACGTGCGTCACCGCCTGGTAGCGCGGGTAGAAATCATCGACAACGGCCCGGGCATCCCGCCGGAACTGCAGGACACCCTCTTCTATCCCATGGTCAGTGGCCGCCCGGACGGTACCGGGCTGGGCCTGGCCATTACCCAGAACATCATCAGCCAGCACCAGGGCCTGATCGAGTGTGAAAGCCACGCTGGCCATACCGCCTTCTCGATTTACCTGCCTCTGGAACAAGGAGCCACCGCCTCATGAGCCGAAGTGAAACCGTATGGATCGTCGACGATGATCGCTCCATCCGCTGGGTCCTGGAAAAAGCCCTGCAACAGGAAGGCATGACCACCCAGAGCTTCGACAGCGCAGACGGTGTCATGGGACGCCTGGCACGCCAGCAACCCGACGTGATCATTTCCGACATTCGCATGCCTGGCACCAGCGGCCTCGACCTGCTGGCGCAGATCCGCGAGCAACACCCGCGCCTGCCGGTCATCATCATGACCGCCCACTCCGACCTGGACAGCGCCGTGGCCTCGTACCAAGGCGGTGCCTTCGAGTACCTGCCCAAGCCATTCGACGTCGACGAAGCGGTATCGCTGGTCAAGCGCGCCAACCAGCACGCCCAGGAGCAGCAAGGCCTGGATGTGCCACAGAACCTGGCGCGCACCCCGGAAATCATTGGTGAAGCCCCGGCGATGCAGGAGGTGTTCCGCGCCATCGGCCGCCTCAGCCACTCCAACATCACCGTGCTGATCAATGGCGAGTCCGGCACCGGCAAAGAACTGGTAGCCCACGCCCTGCACCGGCACAGCCCGCGCGCAGCATCGCCGTTCATTGCCCTGAACATGGCCGCCATCCCCAAGGACTTGATGGAGTCGGAGCTGTTCGGCCATGAGAAAGGCGCCTTCACAGGTGCTGCCAACTTGCGTCGGGGCCGTTTCGAGCAGGCCGATGGTGGCACGCTGTTCCTCGACGAAATCGGGGACATGCCTGCCGACACCCAGACCCGCCTGCTGCGTGTGCTGGCCGATGGCGAGTTCTACCGCGTGGGCGGCCATGTGCCGGTCAAGGTCGACGTGCGCATCATCGCCGCCACCCACCAGAACCTGGAGTCACTGGTGCAGGCCGGTAAGTTCCGTGAAGACTTGTTCCACCGCCTGAACGTGATCCGTATCCATATTCCGCGCTTGGCCGACCGCCGCGAAGATATCCCCGCCCTCGCCCGCCACTTCCTTGCCCGGGCCGCCCAGGAGCTGGCAGTCGAGCCGAAAATCCTCAAGCCGGAGACTGAAGAGTTCATCCGCAACCTGCCATGGCCGGGCAATGTGCGGCAGATGGAGAACACCTGCCGCTGGATCACCGTGATGGCCTCCAGCCGCGAAGTGCTGATCGGCGACCTGCCACCCGAACTGCTGAACCTGCCACAAGACGCCGCGCCGGTAACCAACTGGGAGCAGGCCCTGCGCCAGTGGGCCGACCAGGCATTGGCGCGCGGGCAGACCAGCCTGCTGGACAGTGCAGTGCCGAGCTTTGAACGGATCATGATCGAAACGGCACTCAAGCACACCGCCGGCCGCCGTCGCGATGCCGCGCTGTTGCTGGGTTGGGGGCGCAATACCCTGACGCGCAAGATCAAGGAGCTGGGGATGAATGTGGCCGGGGGGGATGATGAGGAAGGTGATGACCACTGAGCTCTGAATTAGCGTTTTAGATTGCTGGGGCTGCTTTGCAGCCCATCGCGACACAAGGCCGCTCCCACAGGATCACCTCTGCCCCCCTTGGCTGATGCGATCCTGTGGGAGCGGCCTTGTGTCGCGATGGGGCGCAAAGCGGCCCCAGTCATTTCAGCCTTCTGAATGCACCGTTCCTGTGCCGGCTGCACCTCTCGAAGGCACAAATCCCCTCAAAATCCGGCCAAATCACCCGCAAAGCCCAGTATTCACGGCCTTTGCAAAACTGGCACGCCCCCTGCAATAAGCAATACATCTCCAGTTTCGGGGGCCCTGGTACAGGCAGGCCGGGTGAACCCCTCTTTTATTTGCAGCACCGCCGCTTTTGGGGACCTCGGTACAGGCAGGCCGGGTATCCCCCCTTTATACGCAGTACCCCTTTTGGGGACCCTGGTACAGGCAGGCCGGGACATCCCCCCTTTATACGCAGCACCCCTTTTGGGGACCCTGGTACAGGCAGGCCGGGATATCCCCTCTTTTATTCGTGCAGTTTCACTTGCACCCGCCAGCGCCCAGCGTCCTCTGCACCGGCCCATTCGCCGTGCAGGGGGCGCGCGGCCACCACCGTCAACAACAAACCTTCCTTGCTGTGCTGTACCCGCCAGCTCACCGGCTTGCCCTGCAGGCTGAGCTGCCCTTGCTGAGCCTTGCCCTGGGCCTGAAACAGCAACGCCACCGTCCCTTCCACGTTCTCGCCATGCAGCTTGGGCTCTTCGTTGAACCACAGCTCCAGGCCATCCTGCGTCGCTTGCACCTGCTGCAGCTCACGCTCGTCCGGCGTAGTCAGGCGACCAATCATCAGCCCTACCATCAAGCCAACGATCGCCAATGACAGCATCACCCGTGGGAAGGCCTTCGAACGCACGTCCGGTTCAGGGGTAGAATGCCCGTCATCTTCACGTTTGGAGCCGTGCATGTTTCACGTCATCCTTTTTCAACCAGAAATTCCGCCGAATACCGGCAACATCATTCGTCTATGCGCCAACAGCGGCTGTGCCCTGCACCTGATCGAACCCATCAGCTTCGAACTGGATGACAAGCGCCTGCGCCGCGCAGGGCTGGACTACCACGAGTATGCCACGCTCAAGCGCCACGAGAGCCTGGCCGGATGCCTGGAAAGCCTTGGCAACCCACGGTTGTTCGCCTTTACCACCAAAGGCTCGCACCCGTTCCACGAAGTGGCCTTCCAGCCGGGCGACGCCTTCCTGTTCGGGCCAGAGAGCCGCGGGTTGCCGGCCGAGGTGCTGGATAGCCTGCCGGCCGAGCATCGCCTGCGCCTACCGATGCGGCCAGGGTGCCGTAGCCTGAACCTGTCCAATACCGTGGCGGTGACGGTGTATGAGGCGTGGCGGCAGAACGGGTTTGCCGGGAGCTGATGTGTTGCCTGTGCGGGCCTCTTCGCGGGTAAACCCGCTCCTACGCAGGCCGAGAGAACGGCGCAATCCCCTGTAGGAGCGGGTTTACCCGCGAAAAGGCCCACACAGGTAACAAAAAAGCGCCCCGAGAGGCGCTTTCTGGATACCGGCAGTAATTACTGCACAGTCGGCGCTTCACCCGCTTCCTGCATACGCTGCATTTCTTGCGCGTACAGGGCGTCGAAGTTGACCGGCGACAGCATCAGCGCCGGGAACGAACCGCGGGTCACCAGGCTGTCCAGGGCCTCACGGGCATAAGGGAAAAGGATGTTCGGGCAGAACGCACCCAGGGTGTGGCTCATCGAAGCCGCATCGAGGTTGGCGATCAGGAAGATACCGGCCTGCTGCACTTCAGCAATGAAGGCCACTTCGTCACCGTTCTTGACGGTAACCGACAGGGTCAGCACGACCTCGTGGAAGTCGCCTTCCAGGGATTTCTGCTTGGTGTTCAGGTCCAGGGCAACGCTCGGTTCCCAGGTCTGACGGAAGATCTGCGGGCTTTTCGGGGCCTCGAACGACAGGTCGCGCACATAGATGCGCTGCAGGGAGAACTGAGGGCTGTTGTCTTCTGCAGCAGCGCCGTTGGTCTGTTGGTCAGTCATGTCAGATCCTTATCCTAATGTTTTTGAATGCAGTGCAAATCAGGCCGCCAGCAACGCGTCGAGCTTGCCCGCGCGCTCCAGGGCATAGAGGTCATCGCATCCACCGACATGGGTACTGCCGATCCAGATCTGCGGCACCGACGTACGGCCGGCTTTCTGACTCATCTCGGCGCGAACCTGCGGCTTGCCGTCGACCTTGATTTCCTCGAAGGCCACGCCCTTGCTCTCGAGCAGGTACTTGGCGCGCATGCAGTAGGGGCAGTAGTCGCTGGAGTAGACGATGACAGGCTTCATATCACTTCACCAGGGGCAGGTTATCGGCTTTCCAGCTGGAAACGCCACCGCTCAGTTTGGCGGCGTTGTAACCAGCTTTGAGCAGCTCGCGGCAAATGGTGCCGGACTGCTGGCCCATCGCGTCGACGACGATCAAGGTCTTTTCTTTATGCTTGTCCAGCTCGGTCATGCGGTTGACCAGCTTGTCCTGCGGGATGTTCACCGCGCCGACGATGTGACCGGCGGAGTATTCCTTGGCCGGGCGAATATCGATCACCAGGGCCTTCTCGGCATTGACCAGGGCTGTCAGTTGGCCATTAGTCAGGCTCTGGCCACCACGACGGATTTCATTGACGAGCAGCAGGACCAGCAGAATGAGGAAGATCGCAACCAGGATGTAGTGATCTGTCGCGAATTGAATCAGGTGAGCAACCATCAGCGGTGTTCCAGGCGATTGAAAATGCCGGCCAGTATACACAGCCCCTTGGTGCCACCAAAGCCCGACGGGCCGGCCACAAAACCACCTTCATGTTGCTACCACAGGTGCGCCGGTCGGTGGAATGGGACGAATATTAGCCGCAGGTGGCGTATTTGCCCTAAAATGCGTGTCTTTATCATCTTTGAACAACCGTGAGTTTGATTGATGACGAGCACGCCCAAACCCCTGGTCCTGATTATCCTGGATGGCTTCGGCCATAGCGATATCCCCGAACACAACGCCATCTTTGCCGCCAATAAACCGGTCTATGACCGCCTGTGCGCCACCCAGCCGCACGGCCTCATTTCCGGCTCGGGCATGGATGTCGGCCTGCCGGACGGGCAAATGGGCAACTCGGAAGTCGGTCATATGAACCTCGGCGCAGGTCGCGTCGTCTATCAGGACTTCACGCGGGTGACCAAGGCCATCCGCGACGGCGAGTTCTTCGAAAACCCGGTACTGACCGGTGCTGTGGACAAGGCAGTCGGTGCTGGCAAGGCCGTGCACATCCTCGGCCTGCTGTCCGATGGTGGCGTACACAGCCACCAGGACCACTTGGTGGCCATGGCCGAACTGGCCGCCCAGCGTGGCGCTGAAAAGATCTACCTGCACGCCTTCCTCGATGGCCGGGACACCCCGCCACGCAGCGCACAGTCGTCCATCGAACTGCTCGACGCCACCTTCGCCAAACTGGGCAAGGGCCGCATTGCCAGCCTGATCGGCCGCTACTACGCCATGGACCGCGACAATCGCTGGGACCGCGTCAGCGCCGCCTACAACCTCATCGTCGACAGCGCTGCCGAGTACACCGCTGACACGGCCCTGGCAGGCCTTGAAGCGGCTTACGCCCGCGACGAAAGCGACGAGTTCGTCAAGGCCACGCGCATTGGCGAAGCCGTCAAGGTCGAAGATGGCGATGCCGTGATTTTCATGAACTTCCGCGCCGACCGCGCTCGCGAACTGTCGCGTGCATTCGTAGAGCCAGACTTTACGGAATTCGCCCGTGCGCGCCTGCCGAAGATGGCGGCGTACATCGGCCTGACCCAGTATTCGGCGAAGATTCCGGCACCGGCAGCCTTTGCCCCGTCCAGCCTGAACAACGTTCTGGGCGAATACCTGGCGAAAAACGGCAAGACCCAGCTGCGCATCGCCGAAACCGAGAAATACGCCCACGTCACCTTCTTCTTCTCGGGTGGCCGTGAAGAGCCGTTCGAAGGCGAAGAACGCATCCTGATCCCGTCGCCGAAGGTCGCCACCTATGACCTGCAACCGGAAATGAGCGCACCAGAGGTGACCGATCGCATCGTCGAAGCCATCGAACAGCAGCGCTTCGACGTCATCGTGGTCAACTACGCCAACGGCGACATGGTCGGCCACACCGGCGTGTTCGAGGCGGCGGTCAAGGCCGTCGAAGCACTGGATACCTGTGTAGGGCGCATTGTCGATGCACTGGAGAAGGTCGGCGGCGAGGCCCTGATCACCGCTGACCACGGCAACGTCGAGCAGATGGAAGACGAGTGCACCGGCCAGGCGCACACCGCGCACACGACCGAGCCGGTACCGTTCATCTATGTGGGCAAGCGCAACGTGAAAGTGCGCGAGGGCGGCGTGCTGGCAGACGTGGCGCCAACCATGCTGAAGCTGCTGGGGCTGGAAAAGCCGGTGGAAATGACCGGTACCTCGATTCTGGTCGACGCCTGAATGTCGAAAGGGGCTGCGTTGCAGCCCCAATTGCACATGAATTCCAGACAAACGCCCCCCTGCATCCGCAGCGAGGCGTTTTTTTTGCCTGCCCAGGCGGGCATACTAGGCCAGTCTCCATCCTTGGTACGCCAAACCCCATGCTTCGCGCCCTGATCCTCCTAGCCCTGTCTTGCCTGCTCAGCCCGGCCTTCGCCGATGAGCGTGCGCAGACCCAGCAGCAACTGGACGCCACCCGCCAGGACATTGCCGAGCTCAAGAAAACGCTGAGCAAGCTCCAGGAAGAAAAGGCCGGTGTGCAAAAAGACCTCAAAGCCACCGAAACCGACATCGGCAACCTCGAAAAGCAGGTGGAGGCCCTGCAGCAAGAACTAAAAAAGACTGAAGGCGAGCTGGAGCGCCTTGATACCGAGAAAAAAAAACTCCAGAGCGCCCGCGTTGAACAACAACGACTGATCGCCATTCAGGCCCGTTCGGCCTACCAGAACAACGGTCGCGAGGAATACCTCAAGCTGCTGCTCAACCAGCAGAACCCCGAGAAATTCGCCCGCACCCTCACCTATTACGACTACCTGAGCAAGGCGCGCCTGGAGCAATTGCGCACCTTCAACGAGACCTTGCGCCAACTGGCCAACGTCGAACAGGAAATTTCCAGCCAGCAACAACAACTGCTGGCCCAGCGCACCGACCTCGACAGCCGCCGCCAGGCCCTGGAAACCGAGCGCGCCAAGCGCCAGCAGGTACTGGCAAAGCTCAACAGCGATGTGAAGGACCGCGATCAGAAGCTGCAAGCGCGCGAACAGGACCAGGCCGACCTGGCCAAAGTCCTGAAGACCATCGAGGAAACCCTCGCCCGCCAGGCCCGTGAAGCTGAAGAGGCACGCAAGAAGGCCCTGCTGGCGCAGCAGGAAGCAGAAAAACGCCGCCAGCAGGAAGCGCTGGCCGCCGCCGCTGCCCGCGACCGGGCCCGTGAACCTGCAGAGCCAGTGGAACCGCCGAAAAAGGCCCGCACCACCCTCGGGCCGATGGTTTCCAGCGATGGCGCGAACTACGGCGGCGCATTTTCTGCTGCGCGGGGCAAACTTCCATGGCCAGTCAATGGTCGATTGCTGGCACGCTTCGGTGATGCCCGCGGTAGCGACGCCCGTGCCAAATGGGACGGGGTTATGATCAGCGCCAACCCAGGCACTCAGGTACGTGCCGTGCACGGCGGGCGTGTGGTATTCGCGGACTGGTTGCGCGGCGCCGGGCTTCTGGTCATTCTCGACCATGGCAACGGTTACCTGAGCCTGTACGGCCACAACCAGAGCCTGCTCAAGAATGCCGGTGATATCGTCAAGGCCGGTGAGGCCATTTCCACCGTTGGCGACAGCGGTGGCCAGGACGCGGCAGGCTTGTATTTCGCTATCCGCCAGCAGGGCCGGCCTACCGACCCTTCGCAGTGGTGCCGGGGCTAGGCTCTGTACGAAACGTCTTGAGACGCAGGTCAGGCGAGGCTGTTTTCAACGCAGCATGAACAAGTATCAAGGCTTTTCGTACAAAGCCTAGTCACATTTCTACGGCGCAGCCTGAGTGCTGCGCCGATGCTCCCCAGGGAGCGCTTACAGGATCAGGAGTTCGTTCGACATGCTGCACTCGCCTCGTCTCACCCAGCTGGCCCTGTCCATCGCCCTGGCGGTCGGCGCGCCCCTGGCCACCGCCGCAGAGCCGGCCAAGGCCGCTGCAGTGCCAGCCACCGAGGTGACCGCCAAGGCGCCACTGCCGCTGGAAGAACTGCGCACCTTCGCCGAGGTCCTGGACCGCATCAAGGCCGCCTACGTCGAACCGGTAGACGACAAGACCCTGCTGGAAAACGCCATCAAGGGCATGCTCAGCAACCTTGACCCGCATTCGGCCTACCTTGGCCCCGAGGACTTCCAGGAGCTGCAGGAAAGCACCAGCGGCGAGTTCGGCGGGCTGGGTATTGAAGTAGGCCAGGAAGACGGCTTCATCAAGGTGGTTTCGCCAATCGACGACACCCCAGCCTCGCGGGCCGGCGTGCAGGCTGGTGACTTGATCGTCAAGATCAACGGCGCCCCGACCCGCGGCCAGACCATGACCGAGGCGGTCGACAAGATGCGCGGCAAGGTCGGCGAAAAAATCACCCTGACCTTGGTGCGCGACGGCGGCACCCCGTTCGACGTGAACCTGACCCGTGCAGTCATTCAGGTCAAGAGCGTGAAGAGTCAGCTGCTGGAGAACGATTACGGCTACATCCGTATCACCCAGTTCCAGGTCAAGACCGGTGACGAAGTGGGCAAGGCCCTGGCCAAGCTGCGCAAGGACAACGGCAAGAAACTGCGCGGGGTGGTGCTGGACCTGCGCAACAACCCAGGCGGCGTGTTGCAGTCGGCAGTGGAAGTGGCCGACCACTTCCTGACCAAAGGTCTGATCGTCTACACCAAGGGCCGCATCGCCAACTCCGAGCTGCGTTTCTCGGCCGACCCGGCCGATGCCAGCGCAGGCGTGCCGCTGGTGGTACTGATCAACGGTGGCAGTGCATCGGCATCGGAAATTGTCGCCGGCGCCCTGCAGGACCAGAAGCGCGCCGTGCTGATGGGCACCGACAGCTTCGGCAAAGGCTCGGTGCAGACCGTGCTGCCACTGGCCAACGACCGCGCCCTGAAGCTCACCACTGCGCTGTACTACACCCCCAACGGCCGCTCGATCCAGGCGCAGGGCATCGTCCCGGACATCGAGGTGCGTCCGGCCAAGCTCACCGCCGAAGCCGACACCGACAACTTCAAGGAAGCCGACCTGCAGGGCCACCTGGGCAACGGCAACGGCGGCGCCGACCGCCCGACCGGCAGCAGCAAGCGCAAGGAGCGACCGCAGGATGACGACTTCCAGCTGAGCCAGGCACTGAGCCTGCTCAAGGGCCTGAACATCACCAAGGGCGACTGATCCACCCTATGCGTTATCTGCTGTGTCTGTTGTTTTGCCTGATGGCCGGAATCGCGCAAGCCGCGCCGGCCAACAAGGCCTACATGAGCATCATCATCGACGACCTGGGCCAGAGCCCCGAGCGTGACAGCCGTACCCTGGCCCTGCCTGGGCCGGTGACCATGGCGATCATGCCCGACACCCCGCATGCCACCGACTTTGCCCGCCAGGCGCACAAGGCCGGCAAGACGGTGATCCTGCACATGCCCATGGATCCGGCCACCGGGCCCTATGCCTGGCACCCGGGCATCGCCATCGAAGAACTGGCGCGGCGCCTGGACGCAGCATTGGTCAAGGTGCCCTACGCCGCCGGCATCAACAACCACATGGGCAGCCGCATGACCGCACAGCGTGAACCCATGGCGTGGTTGATGGGCGAGCTGCAGCGGCGCCATCTGTTCTTTGTCGACAGCCGCACCAGTGCCGCCACGGTCGCCGCAGCCGAGGCTCAAGCACATGATGTCGCGCATGTGTCACGGGATGTATTTCTGGATGACGTGCGCACGCCGGAAGCCATCGACGCTCAGCTGCAACAGGGTATTGCACTGGCCCGCAAGCAAGGCTCGGCCGTACTGATCGGCCACCCCTACCCGCAGACGCTAGCGGTGCTGGAAAGTCAAATTCCACGGCTCAAGCAATTGGGGATCGAACTGGTCACGCTGCAACAGATGATCGCCACACGTGGCAACCAGGCCATGCCTGCACACGGCAAGCATGGCCGTTACAGCAACCGCTAACATTCGCTGATCGCGGCGCTGTGCCACCCGGGCGAATGTTCAGAGGTTGAACGGAATGACATCCTTGGCCTGTGCGTAGGTCAGGTTACCCCGATAAATGCTCAGTACCTGCCCCTCGCTCGCCGCCTTCATTTGCTCGCGATACCCCATCTTGCGCTGGCTCCACAGCTTGAGATGGCCTTTGCCAAACGCCGTCGGCGCCGCCTGCGAGTCGGCAAAATGGAAATGCGCGGCCCACAAGGGTTTACCTCGACCCTCACCGGGAGCACGCAACAGGCTGATCCGGTACTCGTCCAGATAGCCATCGGAAACCACCTGCCTAGGCCCGACATATTCCACGGCCAGCAGCCCCTGTTGATGGAGAAAATTGAGCCCTCTGGAACCTGGATAGCGCGTCTTGCTGTAAAGCGCTACCAAACAGTCGCGGCGGGCCTGACGCAACTGAATCAGCGCATCGTCCATGCCCGCCAGCAGCGTGTGCTCTGCGTTGGCATCGCTGAGCTGTTCACGCAGCTCGGCCACTTCGTTGATCTGGCCGTCCAGCATCGACATCAGGCCCATGTCGTCAGCATCCTTGGCAACCAGGGCTCTGGCTTGAGCGATGACATTTTCGTTCTGTGCCAGCATGGCCTCGGCCAGCTCCCGGTTGTTCCTTTCGGACTCCGGCGTAGAAGTCCGCGACTGCTGTTCCGGTTCGCCCGCAGCTACCTCTTCAACCCAGGTGTTTCCCTGCTTCTGGAAACGATGCAGCGCGCTCTTGTTGAAAGCCGCTACAACTTGCAGCACAGCCTGCCCGTCGACCACCGCTTCGCTGCCAATGACAATCTGACCAGCCCGCGTATGGGCCACCTGCAGGCTCTTTCGTGAATAGACCGCACGACGTGTGCCACGGACCTGCCCGTCCGCCTGCTCGCGCATGGCCTCGACCAACGCCTCACCGGCTATGGTTTTCAGTTCCACCATCTGTTGCTTGTAGGCCTCAAGGCGCTGGACATCGATGAGCTTGCTGCCGAGTGTCTTGATCCGTTCGGCGTTGAGAATCGCCGCGAGGTATTCGTCCCACGCACTTTGCAGCACCTCGATTCGTTCGGCGACAGGCAAGTCACAGAACATCAGCAGATGATGCGTTTGTGCGGCCACCCGCAGACGCTGACTGGCGAGCGCATGGCGGAAGATCATGTAGTGCTGGGTAGGCGTGCCTTTGTGCCACTGCAGGGCCAGCTCGACCAGGCCCATGGCCTGGAAAAACCGGATGTTGATCGTGGTCGTCTTGCGGCTCGCGATAATGCTCGAGACGGTCAGCGTGGTATTGATGTAAGGCACTTGCATGTCGATATCGGTGATGGCCAACAGGCGATCCAGCTGGCTGGAGACATTGATGATCCTGGGCTGCTCTTCAAGCAACTTCTCCAGCATCGTCCGGAACCTGGCATACAACTCGGCCTGTTTCTCTGGCGGTGCGTCATTGAGCGCATTGGTGAGTTGGTCGTATTCCCTGAACCCACCCAAGGCCAGGAGCTCATCGATGAAGAACATGCCAAAGCTGATCAGGTTCTTGCGGACCTGGCCCAAGAGTATCCGTTGATCTCTCACGCTGCCGACGTGCGTCGAGGCGCTCGACTTGTCAAGCACGTAGGTAATGTTGCGTTCGGCCTCGAGATAACCAAGGAACAATCTCTCGTTCAAGGGCAGGCGCTGGTTGCGCAGCGTATTCGTCTGCTCTTGCAACTGCTGGAACTTGAGCTTGAACAACGCGGTAGCCTGCTCGAATTGCGCACGTTCGCCTGGGTCGGTGGGTGGCGCCTTTTGCAACCGATCCTCGACTTTTCTTACCGGATCACGCAAACCGACAATCTGCTCGCTCAACGCGTTGAAATCCTTCGTGGCAGCCTCCGCGGTCAAGATAAGCCGCTCTATCTCGGCCTGAGCCTTGGCGATCGGCCCGCCAAGCTTCTTGCGCAGTCGCTCGCGGGCCAACTCGCCGGAGCGATCATTGCCACCGTACAAGCGCGAATTATTGAGGTGCCAGACATCGCCGTCGCGCATCAGGTAGGGCCCAACCGTGCCGTCCGGACCGATGATGCGAAACGCTGCGTTATCAAGGCTGACTCGGTAGACATTACCGTCCAGAGACACATAGAAATCATCCCCAATCCGCACCAGCCCCGCAGCCACGCCCTGCTTCTGCGGTTCACGCCCCTCCAGCGAAACGCTGGCCGCCAACGCCCGCATTTGGTCGCGCTGGGCACTCGACAGGCCGTTGAGCCCCCCAGCCCCACGCCAGGAAAAGTCGAGGTGGGTGTTGGCCATCGCCTGCAGGCTGTCGACCGAGACGCTGGGCTCCCGCGTCGCGGTGGAAAGGTTCGCCAGCTCGATCCCATCGCCTGCAGCTGGCCCCTGGAGCAGCGATGGCGGCAGTTCGCCAGAGACGGGCGGGGCTGCCAGTTTCGGCGTCTGCAGGTGTATCAGCGCCAGCAAGGTGTTGTTCAGCACATCGACCATCGCCTGGATGCGCTCGTCGAAATGTGAACTGGCCAGGCCATGCACATCGTTGATCAGGCTGCGCATGCCGATATAGAGCCAGGCAACCGAGGTGAGCGGCCCCGGTAACACCGGAAACACAACATTCAGCAGCTCCCAGGAAAATGCCGTGACCAGTCGCCAACGCACCTCGCTGTTGCTCATGGCGCTGCGATCCGCCAGCTCCAGCAACATCCGGCCCTTGGCTTCGAACATCTGCCGATCCACGTCCCGCGCCCAGAATTGCAGCGCCAACTGAACAGGCTGCGGTTTCTCCGGGAGGGTGTAAGGGTCGAGCAGCCATTGGGGCAGGTGCGGCTCCCGGAAGCCGCCATTATCGTAGACCGCGCGCTGAGCTTGCTCGATCCACAGCAGCACGCTGTCCTGCAGCGCCCCCGGGCGGCTGATCGCATCCAACAGTGCCTGAGCGCTGCCGAACTGAATCAGCGCCTTTTCGGTGTACAGCGGGCAGTACAACAGATAAACACCCAACTCGATGAGTTCGATCACGTAGAAACCATGCGCCACGTCGACCCTCTCTGATGTCGGCGAGCGTTTGAACGCAAGCGGTGCAATCCGCACAGCGGCTGCACCTTCTTGGCCGCTACGGCAGAATTCTGCCAGGGCGCCGTAGGCGAACTTGTCGAGCCGTTTGACGGCACGCGCCCGCGCAGCATCGAACATCAGGGTGATACGCCAGCGTATGGCAAATGCCGAGATGTGTTCGGCCCGGCTCGCCGAGCGATCGAGCATCGACTGTACATGACGTGGATAACTGCCGCCGATGTCGACTCGCTGCACCAGCTCACGGACGTAATCAATGGTCATCCACTTCATGATCAGCTGGTTTTCCCGGTGCGCGATGTGTGTCACCACCCCTCCTGCGGTGGCATCCAGGCGGCCGATCGCCAGCTGTGTCAGGGTCAATTTTTTTTCACCGGTCTTCTGGCCGAAGCCCAGCCCGTGACCGTCACTGACAAAGCTCTCGACAGTGAGGATAAGGTCATCAGGAAAGTAATTGGCGTCTACCGGGTGGTCATGCAGCATCTCCTCGCGCAGGCGCGTCGCCGCATAGGTGTGCAAGTCCGGCAGACCGTCCTCAATGCCCTGGGCTGGAGTGTGCTGTTGCAGTAGCGACAAGTCGAGCATGGCTTGTAGGTAGGCGGTCTGGCTATCCGTATCGGCTCGCGACAGGCCCTTGGGGAGCGCCAAGCCCAGCCCACCGGAGCCATAGTCACTGAACTCGGCAAAAAAGGACGCGGGGTCGCAGGCCACATGGCAGTAATGCTCCAGTTGGTCGACGCTGTCGATCGCACTCCAGCGCAGGCGGGCCACGCGCTCGAGCAAGATTTCCAGTAACAAGGCGCTGTACAGGGCGAAAGCGTCGCCCTCCACAGTCAGGCCTTGCCAGCTCAACTCATCAAACCGGTAACGGCCCGCCATCTGCATGTGCAACGCCGCGCCGAACGCAGCCTGGGCGTCGAAACTGCGGACCAGGCCTTCGGGAGAACACCAGAGTGTCAGTTCGCGAACTTCACTGGAGGCGGTGATCAGCAAACCGGGCAACAGCTCATGGAAAGTGTCTTCGCCCTCACGTAACGCTACCCGCACCAGCTGCACATCGAGCCCGGTACGGTTGCCCATCATCAGGTCACGCAGCAGCTTGCGTTGTTCGTCGTCCAGCGCTTCGTCCTTCAGGCCGTCGATCAGGTTGGCGCGCAACAACTGCTGCAACCACAGGTCCCGGTCGATCGTGGCGTCGCCGTTCCAATAGTCGATCTGCGCTTGCTGGAAGTGCCAAAGCAGCATCGGCAGCAACGCGTTGAGGCCATTGGTCAGGCGCGCGGGTTCGATCAAATCGCCCTCAGCAGTTTCGAAGCTCGACTCGATGGCGAAAAAGCGCCGGGGCGGGTTCAGGCTAAGGCGGTAGTCACCCGCTGGGATGAGGTCCAGTGGTTTGGCCTCAAGCAGGGCCTGCAGCACCACATCCACCAGCGGCTGAGGGTGCCAGACACCATCCGGCTGCTGGGACATCAGGTACAGCGGTGCAGCCGAGGTCATTTCAGGGCGATGCACGCCAACCAGAGGATAGTGCTCCAGGATCACCTTCATGATCTGTTCACCTGCGACCTGCCGGAATGTAGGGCGGCTGGCGAACTGGGCGGCGACTGCGTGTTTGAGGTTGTGCGCGTGAGTGGCGGGCATGACCAGGACTCGTTGTGGAATGAACCACAAAGCGTCCTGGAGATGTTATCGAATGAGGTGCTACATATTGCTGCTGGCAAGCCGCGACACCTGGCAGTGCGGCGGCCTGCCGGGAAGTCAGCTATAGACGCGGCCAAGCACCTGGCGATGGCTCTCGAACTGATCGAGCACATCACGCACGATCTGGTCTGGGGCAAAGCCCATCAGGTCGTACTCCTGACTGCCGTCATGCAGATAGACCTCGGCGCGGTAGAAGCGCTGGCGCAGTTCAGGCTCACCCTCGACCGGCGCCTCGCTCGACGCGGCCATATAGCCGTCAAGGCTCACTTCGTAGACGAAAGGGTTGCCTTCTTCCATCATCACCCGCAAGCCCATCAGGTTGCGCGACTGGCCAACGCGGGTTTCCACCTCGAAGCCCTGCGTCTGCAGCTGTGCAGCGGCTTCTTTCAACGCCGGACTGACCTGCTTGTCCATGAAACGCTGCACCACGGCCTGGGTCGGCTGCAGTTCCAGCTGGGTCAGGCGCTCGCTAAAGCCGCGACGGCCACGGGCGGCCAGTTCGGCGCGCTCCTGCTCGATCACCACGTCCTGCTTCATGGCCTTGTACAGGCCGAACATGAACAGCACCAGCACCACCGAGAATGGCAGGCCCGCCAGCACGACCATGGTCTGCATGGCTTCGAAGTTACCGGCAAACAGCAGGCCGATGGTGACCAGGGTGATCACCACGGACCAGAACACCACCATCCAGTGCGGGGCATCTTCGTCGACCTTGCCGCCTGTGCACGACAGGTTGGCCATCATCACCGCGCCGGAGTCGGCCGGTGTGAGGAACAGCACGAAACCGACGAACACTGCCACACCAATGACGATCTTGGCTGCCGGGAAGTATTCCAGCAGCTGGTAGATCGACATCGAAGGCTGTTCCAGCGCAGTCTTGCCCAGCTCCACGGCGCCCTGGTTGATCACCAGGTCCAGTGCGGTGTTGCCGAAGATCGACAGCCAGGCCAGGGTGAAGCCCAGCGGGATCAGCAGCACACCCATCACCAGTTGGCGCACGGTGCGGCCCTTGGAAATACGCGCAATGAACATGCCGACGAACGGGCCCCAGGAGATCCACCAGGCCCAGTAGAACACGGTCCACAGGCCCAGCCAGCGCTCCGACTTGCCGGCTTCGCCTTCATACACATAGAGGTCGAAGGTTTTCAGCACGATGCCGTTCAGGTAGTCGCCGACGTTCTGCACGAAGCCGTTGAGCAGGTGCAGGGTTTCGCCGCCCAGCAGCACGAAGATCAACAGGCCGCTGAACAGCATGATGTTCAGGTTGGAGAGGCGGCGGATGCCGTTTTCCACACCCGATACCGCTGCCACGGTGGCCACGCCAGCCATGACCAGGATCACCACCAGCAGGTTGGTCTTGCTGTGGTCCATGCCGAACAGGTATTCCAGGCCGGACGACACCTGCATCGCGCCGATGCCCAGGTTGGTCACCAGGCCCAGCAGGGTGACGAACATGCCGAAGATATCGACGGCGTTGCCGGCAGCGCCCTTGACCCAACGCTCGCCCACCAGCGGGTACAGTGCCGAGCGCAGTGCCAGCGGCTGGTTGTGGCGGTAAGCGAAGTAACCCACGGCCAGGCCGACCAGGGCATAGATCGCCCAGCCGTGCAGGCCCCAGTGCAGGAAGGTCAGCTGCAGGCCCTGGCGCGCGGCCTCGAGGCTGGCAGGAGTGCCCTCCGGTGGGTTGAAGTAGTGGTCCAGGGGCTCGGAGGCGCCGAAGTACAGCAGCGAAATACCGATACCGGACGAGAACAGCATGCCGGCCCAGGCGCCATAGCTGAAGTCAGGCTGGTCGTCCTTGCCACCCAGCTTGAGGCTGCCGTAGTCGGAGAAAGCCAGGTAGACGACGAACAGCAGGTATCCGCAGATGACCAGCATGTAGTACCAGCCAAAGGTGCGCGTCAGCCACTTCTGGGCAACGCCCAGCACCTGGCCGGCAGTTTCGGGTACAGCGATCAGCAAGGCAGTCAGAACAAGGATCATCAGCGCGGAGGTGAAGAACACCACGCGGTTGACCCGTACCCTCTCGGCGGGGGGCTTGGTAAGTGAGGCAGAACTCATTGCACGAATGCTCCGGGCAGTGCGGCTGTGGAGGCTAATCAGTCTTTCCCGAGCAATTGGTGGAATATCCCCACTGCATCAGGTGTTATAAAAGAACCCTGGAAACCGTGATCCCGAATCGATACGTTGCCAAAACAGACAGATGGCCTGCTGAAAATGCCACGCCTCAACGGAGGTGCGCGCATTCGTCACAGGTCACCCCGCCCGCTCCAAGGGCCTGTCGCAGGGCCACTGGCCATACGGCAGAATCTGCATTTCGCATCGCTCATGCCCGTCAACACCTTGTATTCCGGGGGTTACGCGATTTCCTGGGGTGTCAATCCGTGCCTTCTCGACCGCCTGAAAAACTGTCAATGGCACAAATTGTCGCAGAGCTTATTCTTTATTGATTGAACGTTCAATCAAAACAAAATAGACTGGCCTTCGCCGAGTCAGCCGCCTGTCGTCTGCTCGCAGGCCTGAGGAGATAGCAAGATGCCCAAGGTCGGTATGCAACCCATCCGGCGCCAGCAGTTGATCGAAGCCACATTGCAGGCGGTCGATCAGGTCGGACTGGGGGACGCCAGCATTGCGCTGATTGCCCGTTTGGCCGGTGTGTCGAACGGCATCATCAGTCACTACTTTCGGGACAAGAACGGCCTGATCGCAGCGACGATGGGTTACATCATGAGCATGCTCAACGAAGGCGTCAGAGCACGTCGTCAGGCCCTGAAAGACGACAGCCCGCGCGCCCACCTGAAAGTGATCATCGAGGGCAACTTCGATGCCAGCCAGGTAAACGGCCCGGCAATGAAAACCTGGTTGGCCTTCTGGGCTTCCAGCATGCACCAGCCCGATTTGCACAGGTTGCAGCGGATCAACGACCACCGCTTGTATTCCAACCTGTGCTGCCAGTTCCGCCGCGCCCTGCCGCTTTACCATGCGCGCAAGGCAGCCCGCGGCCTGGCAGCCCTGATCGACGGCTTGTGGCTGCGTGGCGCCCTGTCGGGTGATGCATTCGACACCGACCAGGCGATACGGATTGCTTACGAATACATGGAACTACAACTGGCCAAGCAGCACACCCTGGGCACAAACGACCAGGCTGCTGACCATGCGCGCACGGCACTTGCCAACCCGGCAGGAGCGTGACGCGCAGGCCAAACCACACACTGCACTTGCGAGGACACTATGGCCCGTTTCGGAACGCAAAAACTCTACATTGATGGCGCTTACGTCGACGCTGGCAGCGATGCCACGTTCGAGGCCATCAACCCGGCCACCGGCGAAGTCCTCGCCCACGTGCAACGTGCTACCGAGGCTGACGTCGAGAAAGCCGTCGAAAGCGCCGAGCGTGGCCAGAAAGTCTGGGCTGCGATGACTGCCATGCAGCGTTCGCGCATCCTGCGCCGCGCCGTCGACATCCTGCGCGAGCGCAACGACGAGCTGGCCATGCTGGAAACCCTGGACACCGGCAAGTCGTACTCCGAAACCCGCTACGTCGACATCGTCACCGGCGCCGACGTGCTGGAATACTACGCAGGCCTGGTACCGGCCATCGAAGGCGAGCAGATCCCGCTGCGCGAATCGTCCTTCGTCTACACCCGCCGCGAGCCGCTGGGCGTAACCGTGGGTATCGGTGCCTGGAACTACCCGATCCAGATCGCCCTGTGGAAATCTGCCCCGGCCCTGGCCGCTGGCAACGCGATGATCTTCAAACCGTCGGAAGTCACCTCGCTGACCACCCTGAAACTGGCCGAGATCTACACCGAAGCCGGCCTGCCAAACGGCGTATTCAACGTTCTGACCGGCAGCGGCCGCGAAGTCGGCACCTGGCTGACCGAGCACCCACGCATCGAAAAGGTTTCGTTCACCGGCGGCACCACCACCGGCAAGAAAGTCATGGCCAGCGCCTCGAGCTCGTCGCTCAAGGAAGTCACCATGGAACTGGGCGGCAAGTCGCCATTGATCATCTGCGCCGACGCCGACCTGGACAAGGCCGCCGATATCGCCATGATGGCCAACTTCTACAGCTCGGGCCAGGTGTGCACCAACGGCACCCGCGTGTTCATCCCGGCTGAAATGAAGGCGGCCTTCGAAGCCAAGATCGCCGAGCGCGTTGCCCGCATCCGCGTTGGCAACCCGGAAGACGAAAACACCAACTTCGGCCCGCTGGTCAGCTTCCAGCACATGGAAAGCGTGCTGGGCTACATCGCCAAAGGCAAGCAAGAAGGTGCCCGCGTGCTGTGCGGCGGCGAGCGTCTGACTGCCGGTGACTTCGCCAAAGGTGCCTTCGTTGCCCCGACGGTGTTCACCGACTGCACCGACGACATGACCATCGTCAAGGAAGAGATCTTCGGCCCGGTGATGAGCATCCTCACCTACGAAACCGAAGAAGAAGTGATCCGCCGTGCCAACGACACCGACTACGGCCTGGCCGCCGGCGTCTGCACCAACGACATCACCCGCGCCCACCGCATCATCCACAAGCTCGAAGCCGGTATCTGCTGGATCAACGCCTGGGGTGAATCGCCGGCCGAAATGCCGGTAGGTGGCTACAAGCAGTCGGGCGTCGGCCGTGAAAACGGCGTCAGCTCGCTGGCTCAATACACTCGCATCAAGTCGGTCCAGGTCGAGCTGGGCGGCTACAACTCGGTTTTCTGAACCCTGTCTAGCCCCGCCCGTGCCACCGCGCACGGGCGTACCCGCTCCCCGATCACCGCCAACACGAGGGTACTTTCATGTCCCAAGAATTCGATTACATCATCGTCGGTGCCGGCTCGGCCGGTAACACCCTGGCGACCCGCCTGACCGAAGACGCCGGCGTCACCGTATTGCTGCTGGAAGCCGGTGGCCCCGACTACCGCTTCGACTTCCGCACCCAGATGCCAGCCGCCCTGGCCTTCCCGCTGCAAGGCCGCCGCTACAACTGGGCCTACGAGACCGACCCGGAACCTTACATGGACGGCCGCCGTATGGAATGTGGCCGTGGCAAGGGCCTGGGTGGCTCGTCGCTGATCAACGGCATGTGCTACATCCGCGGCAACGCCATGGACTTCGACGGCTGGGCAGAACTGCCAGGCCTGGAAGACTGGACCTACCTCGACTGCCTGCCGTACTTCCGCAAAGCCGAAACCCGTGATATCGGCCCTAACGACTACCACGGTGGTGACGGCCCGGTCAGTGTGGCCACGCCAAAGGCTGGCAACAACCCGCTGTTCCACGCCATGGTTGAAGCAGGTGTGCAAGCCGGTTACCCGCGTACCGAAGACCTCAACGGCTACCAACAGGAAGGCTTCGGCCCGATGGACCGTTCGGTGACCAAGAACGGCCGCCGCTCCAGCACCGCCCGTGGCTACCTGGACCAGGCCAAGAAACGCCCGAACCTGACGATCGTCACCCATGCCCTGACCGACCGCGTGCTGTTCGACGGCAAGCGTGCCGTAGGCGTAACCTACCTGGTCGGCGACAGCGAAGAACGCGTGGAAGCCCGCGCCCGCAAGGAAGTGATCGTCAGCTCTGGCGCCATCGCTTCGCCGCAGCTGCTGCAGCGCTCCGGCGTCGGCCCGCGCGCCCTGCTGGAAAGCCTCGACATCCCGGTTGTGCACGACCTTCCGGGCGTTGGTGAAAACCTTCAGGACCACCTGGAACTGTACCTGCAGTACGCCTGCACCCAGCCGGTATCGCTGTACCCATCGCTGCTGTGGTGGAACCAGCCGGCCATCGGTGCCGAGTGGTTGTTCAATGGCACCGGCATCGGCGCCAGCAACCAGTTCGAGGCCGGTGGTTTCATTCGTACCCGCCCTGAGTTCAAGTGGCCGAACATCCAGTACCACTTCCTGCCGGTTGCGATTAACTACAACGGCTCCAATGGCGTGAAGGAACATGGCTTCCAGGCGCACATGGGCTCCATGCGCTCGCCTGCCCGTGGCCGCATCCAGGTCAAGTCGAAAGACCCGCGCCAGCACCCGAGCATCCTGTTCAACTACATGTCCACCGAGCAGGACTGGCAGGAATTCCGTGACGGCATTCGCCTGACCCGTGAAATCATGGCCCAGCCGGCGCTGGACCCGTACCGTGGCCGCGAAATCAGCCCGGGCGCCCACGTGCAAACCGACGAAGAACTGGACAAGTTCATCCGCGAGCACGCCGAAACTGCCTTCCACCCGTCCTGCTCGTGCAAGATGGGCACCGACGACATGGCGGTGGTCGACGGCGAAGGCCGTGTGCACGGCATGAAGGGCCTGCGCGTGGTCGATGCCTCGATCATGCCGCTGATCATCACCGGCAACCTCAACGCCACCACGATCATGATCGCCGAGAAGATTTCGGACAAGATCCGTGGCCGCAAGCCACTGCCGCGCAGCACCGCCAAGTACTACGTGGCGGGCGATGCGCCAGTGAAAGGCAAGCCGATGCGTGAAGTGAAGCAGGGCTGAGGCCTTGATCAGGGGCCGCTCAGCGGCCCCTTTCACGTGCGCTCAGGAGGGCAGCGCAAAGAATGTGCGCATCAACGAATCATCCTCCGTGCCCAGCCGCATCGCCAGTGCCTGGCGATCGAACAGCGTGCCTGTGCGCATATCACGCACTGCCTTGCCGCTTGGCGCCTGCGCCAGCGCCTTCAGGCACACCTCGGTAAAGCGATAATTGTGCCCTTGAACGGCCGTCACCTTTTCCACTTGCAGGTAGCGCCCGGGCATCATCAAAGACTCCGCCTCATCCGGTCGCCTTGAAAAGGGCCCGATAGGCGTCGCCTGCATGTCCTCGCCCGGCTCCAACACATAAACCAACGCGTTTTCATCAAAAACATCCCTGCCACTGATTTGAGCCTGCGGGTCGTTGAAAACCTCCCAGAGGGCATAGGGGTTTTCAGTGAATGACGTGAAGTCAGTGGTCACCAGCACGTCACCCACCTCAATGGCGCCCTCACCAACTGCCTGAAAACCCGTGCCCCGCAGGCTGGAGGCAGCCCGATACAGCCTCACTTGATTAGTCACGCCGATTTGCCCAAGTGCGTGAGCAAGCGCATGGCTGCGCTGGATATGCGCGGCGCGCGTGCCCTCTAGCGGTATACCCCGCCACAGGTTGTTGTAGCGCTCCGGCGAGCTGGTGTACTCGGCAATGGCGGGCGAGCCAAAGCCATGCTCATCGCGATAGACGGGGTAGGGTTCACTGAAGGCATCCAGATACTCGCCATTGGGCCCCAAGGCCTCGAGATCAGCCCACGGTACCGCGCCCAACAGAGCTTGCTGGCGGGCCAGCGCCTGATCCGACACAGCCAGCAATTCATCCGCCGCCGGGGCCATGTAAAGCCCCCAGTCGACCTTGGCGGCAGAAGCTTGCGCCTGGCCAGCCACCCGCGGGGGGACGTGGCCATCGGGAAACAGCTCGCTGGCTCGCAGCATGGCTATATCAAGCAGGATGAACAGAATATCCGTCAGTACTGACCACCACGCTGCTGTGCGCCAACCCTGCTTGCCATTGATTGCCCGGTCCAGGTGCAGCGCCAGGCTGGCGGTGCCCAGACCGAGCGATGCCAATATCACTGGCCAGCCAAACGGCGCCATCGGTGCTATCACGAAGCTCGCCGCTTGCACGCCTGCCAGCCACTCAGCCTTTCGCAGCTGGGCATTGGTGGTCAGCCGTTCGTGAGCGTCGCGGGTCAGATCATCCATCACCGCATCACGTAGACGAACGAACAGGTCCCCTTCAATGGACTGCCCCAAGATGGCGGTGTCACCTCGCGACTGTGCGAGCAACTTGAAGTAATTGCGTAGTCGCGGGCGTAGCGACTGCGCCAGTACCCCGTCCCCGACGAACAGCCTGACCAGCCGCTCTCGCCCCACCGTCGTGACGGCCTGGTCAGCCATCCACTCCTGAAACGCATGACGATCGTCGAACACCTGCACCACAGCCTGAACATCGGCAAGATAGAGGCACAACCTGCCAGTCTTCAGCTTGCGCAAGAACATCAGCTTGGCGCTGATACCGCCGATCACAAGCGCGTTCCAACCAGATTGAGCACTCCCTTCCCAGGCCAGTCGCAAAGCTTTTACGGTAGTCGGCAGTGCGGGTGCAGCGAGCGTCACCCCCATTAGTTCCTGGCGCTCAGGTTCGCTCAACGCAGATTGGCCCACAGCAGCAATGAAGCGGGCGCGGGCCAGGACACAATAGTCTTCACCATGCCGTGACCGAAACGTGCTCAGCGCCTCGGTGTAGCGCCCTGCAAAGTCCAACCGCCAGAACGCCGTCAGTACTTGCTGAGGGTCGAGCCGCACTTCGTTGCGCTCGTCGTAAACTGCGTGGCTGGCATCCACCCGGTAGAAGCCACCATAAATACTCAACTCGTCAGCACTGGCCTGCTGCTGGGGGCTGAATCGCTGGATGACCAGTTCGGTAAGGCTCAAAGAGCGTCGTGGCGGCCCACTGTGGCGCCAGCCGGTGAAGCTCAACGCACTGCTGGCCGCCGACTGGAACTCGTGCCAATAAAGGCCGTCCGGATCCAGCCAGTACCCCAGTTGGCGGCGAAGCACATGGCCCGCCGCCTGGCGCGCCAAACTGTGCAAATCAGGAAATTGCCCGAGCAGGCGCTGGGCCACCTGGGCGAGAGAAATGGTTTCTTTGACATTCATGTCACTTGGCTGCCTGACAGTGGGCAAACCATTACAGCCGCAAGCCGCAGCGACGATGCGGTATCGCTTTACAGCCTGCGTCGGCCTCAGGTTAGAATCGATTGGCACGCGACCTGCTAGCTTTTGCTGGAAAATGCGCTACCACGTCCCTTCCCCGCTGTCTCGGAGTACCTGCCTTTGGATGCAAGCACCATCAACAGCCTGTTCCTGATCGGCGCATTGCTGGTGGGTGCAAGTATCCTGGTCAGCTCGCTGTCGTCGCGCCTGGGCATCCCTATTCTGGTCATCATCCTCGCCGTCGGCATGCTCGCCGGTGTCGATGGTGGCGGCATCATCTTCAACAATTACCCAACCGCCTACCTGGTGGGCAACCTGGCACTGGCCGTCATCCTGCTTGACGGTGGCCTGCGTACGCGGGTGGCAAGCTTCCGCGTGGCGCTGTGGCCGGCGCTGTCGCTGGCCACGGTCGGGGTGATGATCACCACCGCCCTCACCGGCCTGATCGCCGCCTGGCTGTTCAACCTGAGCTTGATCCAGGGCCTGCTGATCGGCGCCATCGTCGGCTCCACCGACGCCGCTGCAGTGTTCTCGCTGCTTGGCGGCAAAGGCCTGAACGAGCGGGTTTCCGCTACCCTCGAGATCGAGTCGGGCAGCAACGACCCGATGGCGGTATTCCTCACTGTCACCTTGATCGACATGATCGCCAGCGGCGAGACCGGCCTGCACTGGAGCCTGCTGGGCCATTTGCTGCGTGAGTTCGGTATCGGCACGCTGCTGGGCCTGGGCGGCGGCTGGCTGATGCTGCAACTGGTAAACCGTATCAATCTGGCCGGCGGCCTGTACCCCATTCTGGTAGTCGCCGGCGGCCTGGTAATGTTCTCGCTGACCAACGCCCTGCATGGTAGCGGCTTCCTCGCTGTTTACCTGTGCGGCCTGGTGCTGGGCAACAAGCCGATCCGTAGCCGCCATGGCATCCTGCATATGCTCGACGGCATGGCCTGGCTGGCCCAGATCGGCATGTTCCTGGTGCTGGGGTTGCTGGTCACGCCGCACGACCTGCTGCCTATCGCCCTGCCGGCACTGGGCCTGGCGCTGTGGATGATCCTGGTGGCGCGGCCACTGTCGGTGGTCGCGGCCCTGCTGCCGTTCAAGGCTTTCCATGGCCGCGAAAAGGGCTTCATTTCGTGGGTCGGCCTGCGCGGCGCGGTACCGATCATTCTGGCGGTGTTCCCCCTGATGGCGGGCCTGCCAGACGCCCAGCTGTTCTTCAACCTGGCCTTCTTCATCGTGCTGGTATCGCTGCTGGTGCAAGGCACCAGCCTGCCGTGGGTGGCCAAGCTGCTGAAAGTGACGGTTCCGCCAGACCCGGCGCCAATCTCCCGCTCCGCCCTTGAGGTGCACATCACCAGCGAGTGGGAAATGTTCGTCTACCGCCTGGGCGCCGAAAAGTGGTGCATCGGTGCCGCCCTGCGCGAGCTGAAAATGCCCGAAGGCACACGGATTGCCGCGCTGTTCCGTGGTGAGCAACTGCTGCACCCGTCGGGCAGCACGGTGCTGGAGGTTGGCGACATGCTCTGCGTGATCGGCCACGAACACAACCTGCCGGCCCTCGGCAAGTTGTTCAGCCAGGCGCCACAGCGTGGCCTGGATCTGCGTTTCTTCGGCGACTTCGTGCTCGAAGGCGATGCCGAACTGGGTGCGGTGGCAGCCTTGTATGGCCTGAAGCTCGATGGCCTCGACGCGAAAATGCCGTTGGCGCAGTTCATCCGACAGAAGGTCGGAGGCGCTCCAGTAGTAGGGGACCAGGTCGAATGGCATGGCACGATCTGGACCGTGGCAACCATGGACGGGAACAAGATCCAGAAAGTAGGCGTCAGATTCCCCGAAGGAACGCGACCCGGACCAGGATTGTTCCTCTAAACTTCGTTTCAGCCGGATCCACAAGTAGTCTGCCTATGTCCCTGCGCGTGTACCTTCGCACAGCCCTGCTCGGGTTGTGCCTGTCCCTTTCTTTTGCCGCTAGCGCGGCAGAAGCCCCGACCACCGCCAGTATCCAGAACAGCCTCGACAAGATCGCCGAGCGCAAGCTGCCCGAGGCAGACCAGAAGGCGCTGCAGCAGGTGCTCGAACAAACGTTGAGCCTGCTTGCTGCCAAGGAAGACAACGAAAAGAAACTGGCTGCACTCAAGCAGCAGCTGAGCAGTGCCCCCAAGGAGACCAGCGACAGCCAGAAGGAGTTGGCCAGGCTCAAGGAAACCAAGGCACAACCGGTGGCACAGCGCTACGCCAACCTCACCGTGCCACAGCTTGAACAGATGCTCAGCGAGCGCAACACGCTGCAGGGCGAGCTGCAAAAGGCGTTGTCTGAAGCCAACAGCCTGATCATCAACTCGCAAACCCGCCCCGAGCGTGCCCAGGCGGAGATCAGCAGCAGCCAGACCCGCACCCAGCAGATCAACAACATCCTCAAAACCGGCAAGGACGGTGGCAAAGCCATCAATGCCGACCAGCGCAATCAGCTCAACGCCGAGTTGGCTTCGCTCAACGCGCTGACCCTGCTGCGCCGCCAGGAACTGGCCGGCAACAGCCTGCTGCAAGACCTCGGCAATGCGCGTCACGACCTGCTGGTCGAGCGCGCTGCGCGCCTGGAGCAGGAAATTCAGGACCTGCAGACGCTGATCAACGCCAAACGCCTGGCCCAGTCCCAGGAAGCCGTCACCCAGCAGTCGATCGAGGCTCAGAAGGCCGGCGGCAGCAGCCTGCTGGCCACTGAAAGCGCGATCAACCTCAAGCTTTCCGACTACCTGCTCAAGAGCACCGACCGCCTTAACGAACTGACCCAGCAGAACCTGCGCACCAAGCAGCAGCTCGACAGCCTGACCCAGGCCGACCAGGCGCTTGACGAGCAGATCAACGTGCTCAAGGGAAGCCTGCTGCTGTCGAAGATTCTCTATAAACAGAAACAGACCCTGCCGCACCTGAAGGTCGACCGCGACCTGGCCGACCAGATCGCCGACACCCGCCTGTACCAGTTCGAAGTCAACCAGCAGCGCGAGCAGATGAGCAGCCCGGTCACCTACGTCGACAAGCTGCTGGCGGCGCAACCGCAGGAAGATGTGACCCCGCAGCTGCGCAAGGCCCTGCTGGAAGTGGCCATCACCCGCAGCGACCTGTTGGAGCGGCTGAACCGCGAGCTGTCGGCGCTGCTCAACGAATCGATCACCCTGCAGCTCAACCAGAAGCAGCTGCTGGGCACCGCGCAGAGCCTGCGCACCACCCTCGACGAGCAAATGTTCTGGATCCCCAGCAACAAGCCGCTGGACTGGGACTGGCTGCAATACGTGCCGGAGCGCCTGGCCGACCAGGTCGCCAACCTGCCGTGGGGCTCCAGCCTGAAAGAGCTGGCCGATGGCCTGAGCCAGCGCCCGTTGCTGTTCCTGCCGCTGCTGTTGGTGATCGGCGCGCTGTTGTGGCGGCGCAAATACCTTTACCAACGATTAGGCAAAGTGCACCAGGATATCGGCCACTTCCGCCGTGACAGCCAATGGCACACGCCCCAGGCAATCCTAATCAACATTCTGCTGGCGATGCCGGTCAGCCTTGGTCTGGCGCTGTGCAGCTACGCCCTGCAGATCGACGCCCGCGGGCAGAATGCCAACCTGGGCGCCGCACTGTGGCAGCTGGCCCAGGCCTGGCTGGTGTTCTATACCGCCTACCGTATCCTCGCACCCGGTGGCGTGGCGGAAGTCCACTTCCGCTGGCACAAACCACAGGTCGAGTTCCTGCGCGGCTGGGTTCGCCGCCTGGGCACCGTGGTGCTGGCACTGGTCGGCGTGGTGGCGGTGGCCGAGCACCAGCCTTCGGCATTGGCAGACGACGTATTGGGCATCGGCGTGGTGCTGACCTGCTATGCGTTGATGGCCTGGCTGCTCAGCCGCCTGCTGCTCAGCAGCCCGGCACACCGTGACACCTCGCTGTTCCGCAGGGCGGTGGGGGTAGCGTTCACCGCCCTGCCCATCGCCCTGTTCGTCGCCGTGTGCTTCGGCTACTACTACACGGCACTGAAGCTTACCGACCGACTCATCTACACCCTGTACCTGCTGCTGTTCTGGCTGGTGATCGAGGCTGCCTTCGTGCGCGGCCTGTCGGTGGCTGCACGACGCCTGGCCTACCAGCGTGCGTTGACCAAACGTGCGGCAGCCAAGGAAGGGCTGGATGGCGAAGTCATCACCGAAGAGCCAACGCTGGATATCGAACAGGTCAACCAGCAGTCGCTGCGCCTGATCCGCCTGGCCCTGCTCGGCGGCTTCATCGCCGGCCTGTACTGGGTATGGGCCGACCTGATCTCGGTGTTCGCCTACCTCAACAATTTCGTCCTCTACGAATACACCAGCGGCACCGGCGCCGCCGCCAGCATGGTACCGATCAGCCTCGGCGACCTGCTCGGCGCGCTGGTGATCGTCGGCATCACCTTCGCCCTGGCCGGTAACTTGCCAGGCCTGCTGGAGGTACTGGTGCTGTCTCGCCTGAACCTGGCCCAGGGCAGTGCCTACGCCACCACCACGCTGTTGTCGTACACCATCGTCGGCATCGGCATCGTCAGCACCCTGTCGAGCCTGGGGGTGAGCTGGGACAAGCTGCAATGGCTGGTGGCCGCGCTGTCAGTAGGGCTGGGCTTCGGCATGCAGGAAATCTTCGCCAACTTCATCTCCGGCATCATGATCCTGTTCGAGCGCCCGGTACGGATTGGCGACACCATCACCATCGGCAACCTGTCGGGCACGGTAAGCAAGATCCGCATCCGCGCCACCACCATCACCGACTTCGACCGCAAGGACATCATCGTCCCCAACAAGACCTTCATCACTGGCCAACTGATCAACTGGTCGCTGACCGACACGGTCACCCGGGTGACGCTGAAGCTGGGCATCGACTATGGCTCAGACCTCGACCTGGTGCGCGACCTGCTGCTCAAGGGCGCGCATGAGAACCCACGCGTGCTCAAGGACCCGGAACCGATCGTGTACTTCCTCAACTTCGGCGAAAGCTCGCTGGACCACGAACTGCGCATGCACGTGCGCGACCTGGGCGACCGCAACCCGACGCTGGACGAGATCAACCGCTACATCAACCGCGAGTTCAAGGCCCACAACATCAAGATCTCGGTACGCCAGGTAGAGGTATTCCTGATGGACGCCAAGGGCAGCAAACAGCAATTGATTCCGATGGAACAGCCGAAATTGGATGGCACTGCTTCGGCCTGAATGGGCTCGAATACTTTATTGTGTGCAAAATGGCTGCGAGGGCTTCGCCCTCGTTCGCGGGTAAACCCGCTCCTACACAGGGACCGCACTGCTTTCAGGCGCTGCATGTTCTTTGTAGGGGCGGGTTCACCCGCGAGGGGCCGCCAAGCGGCCCCATTGGCACCGATTCCAAGGAGCAGTCCCGTGAAAGCCCTCGACCAACTCACCTTCGACAACCGCTTCGCCCGCCTGGGCGATGCGTTCTCCACCCAGGTGCTGCCCGAGCCCATTGCAGACCCGCGCCTGGTGGTAGCGAGCGAGTCGGCCATGGCCTTGCTCGACCTCGACCCCGCCCAGGCCGAGCTGCCGGTGTTCGCCGAACTGTTCAGCGGCCACAAACTGTGGGAAGAGGCCGACCCTCGGGCGATGGTTTATTCCGGCCACCAGTTCGGTTCGTACAACCCACGTCTGGGCGACGGCCGTGGCCTGCTGCTGGCCGAAGTGCTCAACGACGCAGGCGAACACTGGGACCTGCACCTCAAGGGCGCCGGCCAGACACCCTACTCCCGCATGGGTGACGGCCGCGCCGTGCTGCGCTCCTCAATTCGCGAGTTCCTCGCCTCCGAAGCCCTGCACGCCCTGGGTATCGCTACCAGCCGGGCACTGTGTGTGATCGGTTCCAGCACCCCGGTGTGGCGCGAAACCCGTGAAAGCGCGGCCATGCTGACGCGTCTGGCGCAGAGCCATGTGCGTTTCGGCCATTTCGAGTACTTCTACTACACCAAGCAGCCCGAGCAGCAGCGCGTGTTGATCGACCACGTGCTCGAACAGCACTATCCCGAATGCCGTGACGCCGAGCAGCCCTACCTGGCCATGTTCCGCACCATCGTCGAGCGCAATGCCGAACTGATCGCCCGCTGGCAGGCGTATGGCTTCTGCCACGGCGTGATGAACACCGACAACATGTCGATCCTCGGCATCACCTTCGATTTTGGCCCCTACGCGTTTCTGGATGACTTCGACGCCAACTTCGTCTGCAACCACTCCGACGATCGAGGCCGCTACAGCTACGCCAACCAGGTGCCCATCGCCCACTGGAACCTCAGCGCGCTGGCCCAGGCACTGACCACCGTGATCGAAGTTGAGCCACTGAAGGAAGCGTTGGGCCTGTTCCTGCCGCTGTACCAGGCCCATTACCTGGACCTGATGCGCCGGCGCCTGGGGCTGACCACCGCCGAAGATGATGACATGGCGCTGGTCGAGCGCCTGCTGCAGTGCATGCAACGCGGTGGCGTGGATTACAGCCTGTTCTTCCGCAAGCTGGGTGAGCAGCCGGTGGCCGAGGCGCTGAAGGTGGCGCGCGATGACTTTATCGACCTGGCCGGTTTCGATGCCTGGGGCGCAGACTACCTGGCCCGCTGTGGGCGTGAGCCCGGCAATGCCGAAGGCCGCCGCGAGCGGATGCATGCGGTGAACCCGCTGTACGTGCTGCGCAACTACCTGGCGCAGAAAGCCATCGAAGCGGCCGAGGCGGGGGATTACAGTGAAGTTCGACGGCTGCACCAAGTCCTGGCCAGGCCTTTCGAGGAACAGCCCGGGATGCAAGCCTACGCCGAGCGACCGCCGGAGTGGGGCAAGCACCTGGAAATCAGCTGCTCTTCCTGATTAACGCCGAATCCTGTGGGAGCGGGCGTGCCCGCGAAGCAGGCAACGTGATGGATTGCACCGGCTTCGCCGGTGTTCGCGGGCACGCCCGCTCCCACAAGGAAACCGTGATCCCAACACCGGAGATGAAATGACCGACCCACTGGTAATCCCCTGCCCCCACTGCAACGGCCTCAACCGCCTGCCCGCCGAGCGCCTGGGCGATGCGCCGAAATGCGGTCGCTGCAAAAAGGATGTGCTGTTGAGCACCCCTTTCGAGCTCACCGAAGCCAGCTATGCCAGCCAGATCAAAGGCGACCTGCCGCTGCTGGTCGACATCTGGGCCGACTGGTGCGGCCCGTGCAAGTCATTCGCCCCCACCTTCGAAGAGGCCGCCCGGAAGCTTGCTGGCCGCTGCCGCCTGGCCAAGCTCGACAGCGAAGCCAACCGTAACCTCGCAGGGCAACTGGGCATACGCTCGATCCCCAGCCTGCTGCTGTTCAAGAACGGCCGCGAAATCAGCCGCCAGGCCGGGGCGTTTCCACTCCAGTCGCTGCTGGAGTGGCTGCGTAGCCAAGGGGTTTAAGCGTTTTCTTCAAGCAGCGAATGCAGCTCGATAAACTGCTGAGTCAGCTTGTGCCGCGGCTCCAGGTGAATCAGCGGCAGGCTGGCGTGGTGCGATTCGCGCATTTTCACCGAGCTGCCCAAGTACACCGGCAGCACCGGCAACCCTTCGGCCAGCAGTTCGTCGAGCATCTGCTGCGGCAGGCTGGCACGTGACTGGAACTGGTTGACCACGATGCCTTCGACCACCAGGTCTTCGTTGTGGTCTTCCTTGAGGTCTTCGATCTCGGCCAGCAGGCCATACAGGGCCTGGCGCGAAAAGCTGTCGCAGTCGAAGGGGATCAGCACGCGATCGGCAGCGATCAGCGCAGAAACCGCATAGAAATTAAGCGCCGGCGGGGTATCGATGTAGATACGCTCGTAATCCTCGTCCAGCTCGTCGAGCAACTTGCGCAGCTTGTTGATCTTGTGTTTTGCCTCCAGCTTTGGCTGCAGGTCGGCCAGCTCGGCAGTGGCGGTGACCACATGCAGGTTGTCGAACGGGGTTTCGTAGATATCGACCTTGTTCTTCTTGCTGAACGGCCCGCTGGAAAGGCTTTGCTTGAAGAAGTCGGCGATGCCCATGGGGATGTCCTCGCCGGTCAGGCCGGTGAGGTATTGGGTCGAGTTCGCCTGGGCATCCAGGTCGATCAACAAGGTCCGGTAGCCTTCATTGGCACTGACCGCCGCCAGGTTGCAGGCAATGCTCGACTTGCCCACGCCACCTTTCTGATTGAACACCACGCGCCGCATGATTGACCTCCGTGTATCAACGAATGCCCGAGTATGTGGCGGCAGTGGGGCAATGACCAGTGCCATTTGACCGGCATCACGCCTGACCGACCACCTGCCCTGTCAACAACTCGGCAAATGCCTTGGCCATCACCGAATGACCACGCTCGCGCTGCACCAGCCACACCGCCGTCATCGCCTCTTCATCGAGCAGGGTGCGGTACACCACCCCTTCTATGCGCATGCGCTGGAACGACGCCGGCAACACCGACACCCCCAGCCCCGCCGAGACCAGGCCGATGATGGTCATCGCTTCCCCTGCCTCTTGCGCAAAATGGGGGCTGAAACCCGCATGTCGCGCCAGGCTCAGCAATTGTGCATGCAAGCCGCTGCCATAACTGCGCGGGAAGAACACGAAGGGCTCAGGGGCCAACGCCGCCATGTAGACGCCTTGCTCAGTGCCCTCAGCCAGCGGATGCGAAGCATTGATCACCGCCACCAACGGTTCTCGGAACAACTCGGTGGCCACCAACCCCTCCGGCAGCGGCATCGGCCGCATCAACCCCACCTCGATGGACTCGTCGAATACCCCTTCGGCAACATCACGGCTGCTCATTTCCTTGAGGTTCAGGTGCACCGCCGGAAAGCGCTGACGGAAGGCATGAATGGCCTTGGGGATTTTCGAGGTGAACGGGGCCGAGGAAGTGAAACCGATTTTCATCTCCCCCAGCTCGCCCAACTGCGCACGCCGGGCGACATCCGCAGCCTTCTCCACCTGCGCCAATACCTGGCGCGCTTCCTCGAGGAACAATCGCCCGGCCTCGCTCAGTTCGACACGACGATTGGTACGGTCGAACAACCGGGCCCCTAACTCCTGCTCCAGGGCCTGGATCTGCTGACTCAAGGGCGGCTGGGAAATACCCAGCTGCTGGGCGGCGCGGCCAAAGTGCAGCTCTTCGGCCACAGCAATGAAGTAACGCAGATGACGCAGTTCCATGATCCGCTCCAATCAAGTCGTAAAACATCTCAAATAGGTCGAACAATATATTGGATCTAATCGTTAGCCAGCTATATGCTTTTTTCATTGCGCCAGAGGTACCCGCCCGTGAAAACTGCAGTAGCCCCCCTCCTCCTTGAGCCACAACCTGCCATCCTGACCGAAATGTGGATCGAAAAAGGCACACCCGCTTTCATGAAAACCGTGCTGGCCTTGTTCAGCGGCGGTTTCGCCACCTTCGCCTTGCTGTACTGCGTACAGCCAATGATGCCTCTGCTATCCAACGAGTTTTCCATCAACGCGGCGCAGAGCAGCCTGGTGCTGTCGGTGTCCACCGCCATGCTGGCGTTCGGCCTGCTGATCACCGGCCCCATTTCTGACCGCATCGGGCGCAAACCCGTGATGGTGTTCGCGCTGGTCTGCGCCGCCCTGTCCACCTTGGCCAGCGCAGTGATGCCCAGCTGGGAGCTGGTACTGGCCACCCGCGCCTTGGTCGGCCTGTCGCTGAGCGGCCTGGCGGCAGTGGCGATGACCTACCTGAGCGAAGAGATTCACCCGCAACACATTGGCCTGGCCATGGGCCTGTACATCGGCGGCAACGCGATTGGCGGCATGAGCGGGCGGCTCATCACTGGCGTACTGATCGACTTCGTCAGCTGGCACACGGCGATGCTGACCATTGGCGGCCTGGCCCTGGTGGCCGCGCTGGTGTTCTGGAAGGTGCTGCCGGAATCACGCAATTTCCGCGCACAGACGATGAACCCACGCAGCCTGCTGGACGGCTTTGTCATGCACTTCAAGGATGCAGGCCTGCCCTGGCTGTTCCTTGAAGCCTTCCTGCTGATGGGCGCCTTCGTCACCCTGTTCAACTACATCGGCTACCGCCTGCTGGCCGAGCCCTACCACATGAACCAGGCGCTGGTCGGCTTGCTGTCGGTGGTTTACCTGTCGGGTATCTACAGTTCGGCACAGGTCGGCGCCCTGGCGGACAAACTGGGCCGGCGCAAGGTGTTCTGGGCCAGTATCGTGGTAATGGCGGGTGGCTTGCTGTTGACACTGGCCAGTCCGCTGGTGATGGTGATCGTGGGCATGCTGGTGTTCACCTTCGGCTTCTTTGGTGCGCACTCGGTGGCCAGCAGCTGGATCGGCCGCCGGGCGCTGAAAGCCAAGGGGCAGGCGTCGTCACTGTACCTGTTCTGCTACTACGCCGGCTCCAGCGTGGCCGGTACGGCGGGCGGGGTGTTCTGGCACCAGTGGGGCTGGAACGGGATCGGGCTGTTCATTGGCAGCCTGCTGGCGGTGGCATTGCTGGTGGCGTTGCACCTGAGCAAGTTACCACCCAAATCGGTGTGATGCATTCATGGGCATGCCCGCACCCACAACCTGTGGGAGCGGGCGTGCCCATGAAGAGGCCATCAGATCAGTTGATGATCTCGACAATATCCACATCCACTTCCCGGCTCATCAGGTGCTTTTCCACCTCACCGGTCAGCTTCACCTTGGTCTTGTCGTTGAACGGCGTCGGCGGCAGGTCCTCATCGTCGATCTCGACAGTGATGGTGCCGGTGTTGTCCTTGAACTCGTACTTGTCGTCGTTGTTAATCTTCTTGGTCACGAAGCCCTGCAGCACGACGGGGGTGTCATCGGCGGCGTCGTTCGCGGCGGCAACCGTGGTTACCGACTGGGCGCCAGGGCCGGTGTAGCCAGCGGCAAATGCGCCAGCGCTGAACAAGGGGGCGAGGATAAGGGCAAGATAACGGATTTTCATGAGGATCGGGTCCTGTTTCGGTTTCGATGGGACCAGATTAACGACGATCGCTGAATTAAAACTTAATGCAACATAAAAGCCCGGCACATGACCGGGCTTATGGTTTCCGCGTGTCACCTCACTGGTGATACTGCGCCGACAGCTCGTGCACGGCGTTGATGAACACGCCGGCATGCTCCGGGTCGACTTCCGGGGTAATGCCATGGCCAAGGTTGAACACATGGCCAGTGCCGTGGCCATAGCTGGCCAGGATGCGCGCCACTTCCTTGCGAATGGCCTCGGGCTTGGCGTAAAGCACGGTCGGGTCCATGTTGCCTTGCAGCGCCACCTTGTCACCCACGCGGCGGCGGGCGTCGCCGATCTCGCAGGTCCAGTCCAGGCCCAGTGCGTCGGCACCTGCGTCGGCGATGCTTTCCAGCCACAAGCCACCATTCTTGGTGAACAGGATCACCGGCACCTTGCGCCCCTCGTGCTCGCGGATCAGGCCGCTGACGATCTTGCGCATGTAGGCCAGTGAGAACTCCTGGTAGGCCGCCGCGGACAGGTTGCCGCCCCAGGTGTCGAAGATCTGTACGGCCTGGGCGCCGGCCAGGATCTGGCCGTTAAGGTAGCTGGTGACCGACTGGGCCAGCTTGTCCAGCAGCAGGTGCAGGGCTTGCGGGTTGTCGTAGGCCATGGCCTTGGTCTTGCGGAAGTCCTTCGACGAGCCGCCTTCGACCATGTAGGTGGCCAGGGTCCACGGGCTGCCGGAGAAGCCGATCAACGGCACACGGCCATTGAGCTCACGGCGAATGGTGCTGACCGCGTCCATCACGTAGCCGAGGTCTTTCTGTGGGTCCGGGACTGGCAGCGCTTCGATGTCAGCGGGGGTGCTGATGACCTTCTTGAAACGCGGGCCTTCGCCGGTTTCGAAGTACAGGCCCAGGCCCATGGCATCGGGAATGGTAAGGATGTCCGAGAACAGGATCGCTGCGTCCAGCGGGTAGCGGTCCAGCGGCTGCAGGGTGACCTCGCAGGCGAACTGCGGGTTCATGCACAGGCTCATGAAGTCACCGGCCTTGGCGCGGCTGGCGCGGTACTCCGGCAGGTAGCGGCCGGCCTGGCGCATCATCCACACCGGGGTGACGTCTACGGGTTGCTTGAGCAGTGCACGCAGGAAACGATCGTTCTTCAGGGCAGTCATGTCGGCATCCGGAAAAATAGTGCGGGCATTTTCTCAGACACCAGCGCAAAAGGCACGGCCATGGCCATGTGTTTTGTCTATTGGATGCCACAGATCAAGCGTTTTTGTATACAAAAGCTTCGCGGGCATGCCCGCTACCACGGGTTCTACGCTTAACCCTGTGGGAGCGGGCCTGCCCGCGAATAGGTCGCCAATCAGACTTCGAGGTAGTCCAGGATACCCTCGGCAGCCGTACGCCCTTCAAAGATCGCAGTCACCACCAGGTCCGAACCGCGCACCATGTCGCCACCGGCAAACACTTTCGGGTTGCTGGTCTGGTGCTTGAACTTGCCCTTCTCCGGGGCAACCACACGGCCCTGGCTGTCCAGCTGAATGCCATGCTGTTCAAACCACGGCGCCGGGCTCGGGCGGAAGCCGAAGGCGATTACCACGGCGTCTGCCGGCAGGATCTCTTCGGAGCCCGGGATTGGCTCAGGGCTGCGACGGCCACGGGCATCAGGCTCGCCCAGGCGGGTCTCGACCACTTTGACACCTTCGACCTTGTCCTCACCCACAATGGCGATGGGCTGGCGGTTGTAGAGGAATTTCACACCCTCTTCCTTGGCGTTCTTCACCTCTTTGCGCGAACCCGGCATGTTGGCTTCGTCACGACGATAAGCACAGGTCACCGCCTTGGCACCCTGACGGATCGAGGTACGGTTGCAGTCCATCGCGGTGTCACCACCACCCAGCACCACCACTTTCTTGCCCTGCATGTCGACGAAGTCTTCCGGCGACTTCTCGAAGCCCAGGTTGCGGTTGACGTTGGCGATCAGGAAGTCCAGTGCGTCATGCACGCCCGGCAGGTCTTCGCCCGGGAAGCCGCCCTTCATGTAGGTGTAGGTACCCATGCCCATGAACACCGCGTCGTACTCGGCGAGCAGCTGTTCCATGGTCACGTCCTTGCCCACCTCGGTGTTCAGGCGGAACTCGATGCCCATGCCGGTGAACACTTCACGGCGGTTGCTGAGCACGGTCTTTTCCAGCTTGAACTCGGGGATACCGAAGGTCAGCAGGCCACCGATCTCAGGGTTTTTGTCGAACACCACCGGGGTTACCCCGGCGCGCACCAGCACGTCGGCGCAGCCCAGGCCCGCCGGGCCGGCGCCGATGATGGCAACGCGCTTGCCGGTGGGCTTGACCTTGGACATGTCCGGGCGCCAGCCCATGGCGAAGGCGGTGTCGGTGATGTACTTCTCCACCGAGCCGATGGTCACCGCGCCGAAACCGTCGTTCAGGGTGCAGGCACCCTCGCACAGGCGGTCTTGCGGGCAAACACGGCCGCATACTTCCGGCAGGGTGTTGGTCTGGTGCGACAGTTCCGCCGCAGCCAGGATGTTGCCTTCGGAGACCAGCTTCAACCAGTTGGGGATGAAGTTGTGTACCGGGCACTTCCACTCGCAATACGGGTTACCGCAGCCCAGGCAGCGGTGCGCCTGCTCCACGGACTGCTGCGGCTTGAACGGTTCGTAGATTTCCACGAACTCCTTCTTGCGCTGGCGCAACAGCTTTTTTTTCGGGTCCTTTCGGCCCACTTCGATGAACTGGAAGTCGTTGTTCAGACGTTCAGCCATTTTTCAAAACCTCTTTACAGCAGCTGCAAGCTACACGCTGCAAGCCGCAAGACGATCACTTAAGCCGGGCAAACCTCTCACTGCCATTACGTGCAGCTTGAGGCTTGCCACTTGCAGCTGTTTTTACTGCGGGTTGGCACGGGTGCTGGACAACAGCTGCTTCAGGTTGGCTGCCTTCGGCTTGACCAGCCAGAAGCGCCGCACGTAGTCGTCCAGGTTCTCCGAGAGCTCACGCCCCCACTCGCTGCCGGTCTCATCCACATACTCGGCAAGGACACGCGCCAGGTGGCTACGGTAGGCCTCCATCGCTTCGCCACTGATACGCTGGATTTCCACCAGCTCGTGGTTGAGCTTGTCGACGAAGCTATTGTCCATGTCGAGCACGTAGGCAAAGCCGCCAGTCATGCCAGAACCGAAGTTGTAACCGGTCTTGCCCAGAACGCAGACAAAGCCGCCGGTCATGTATTCACAGCAGTGATCGCCAGTGCCCTCGACAACAGCATGGGCGCCGGAGTTACGCACAGCGAAGCGCTCGCCCGCAGTACCTGCGGCAAACAGCTTGCCGCCAGTGGCACCGTACAGGCAGGTGTTGCCGACGATGGCGCTGTGCTGGGTTTCGAACGGGCTGCCGGCTGGCGGCACGATGGTGACCTTGCCACCGGTCATGCCTTTGCCGACGTAATCGTTGGCGTCGCCTTCCAGGTGCAGGTTCAGGCCACCGGCGTTCCACACGCCAAAGCTCTGGCCCGCAGTCCCCTTGAAGCGGAAGGTGATCGGCGCCGCGGCCATGCCCTGGTTGCCATGCAGGCGGGCGATTTCGCCCGACACACGCGCACCGATGGAGCGGTCGCAGTTGCAGATGTCGAGGCTGAACTCGCCACCCGCCTGGTCGCGGATGGCCGGCATGGCCATATCAACCATCTTCTCGGCCAACTCGCCCAGGTCGAACGGTGGGTTCTTGTCGACTTCGCAGAACTGCGGTTTGTCCGCCGGAATGTGCGAGCTGCCCAGCAGCGGCGACAGGTCCAGGTACTGCTGGCGTTCGGTGTCACCTGGCAGCACTTCGAGCAGGTCGGTACGGCCGATCAACTCGCCAAGGCTGCGCACACCCAGCTTGGCCAACCACTCGCGGGTTTCTTCGGCGACAAAGGTGAAGAAGTTGATCACCATGTCGACGGTGCCGATGTAGTGGTCCTTGCGCAGCTTGTCGTTCTGGGTGGCCACGCCGGTGGCGCAGTTGTTCAGGTGGCAGATGCGCAGGTACTTGCAGCCCAGGGCAATCATTGGCGCGGTACCAAAGCCGAAGCTTTCGGCGCCGAGGATGGCCGCCTTGATCACGTCCAGGCCGGTTTTCAGGCCGCCGTCGGTCTGCACCCGCACCTTGCCACGCAGGTCATTGCCGCGCAGGGTCTGGTGGGTTTCCGCAAGGCCCAGCTCCCAAGGGGCGCCGGCGTATTTGATCGAGGTCAGCGGCGAAGCACCGGTACCACCGTCGTAACCGGAGATGGTGATCAGGTCGGCATAGGCCTTGGCCACACCTGCGGCGATGGTGCCCACGCCCGCTTCGGCTACCAACTTGACCGATACCAGCGCCTGTGGGTTGACCTGCTTGAGGTCGTAGATCAGCTGGGCCAGATCTTCGATCGAGTAGATGTCATGGTGGGGCGGTGGCGAGATCAGGGTCACGCCCGGTACCGCATAACGCAGCTTGGCGATCAGGCCGTTGACCTTTCCGCCCGGCAACTGGCCGCCCTCACCCGGTTTGGCGCCCTGGGCAACCTTGATCTGCAGCACTTCGGCGTTGACCAGATACTCCGGGGTCACACCAAAACGGCCGGTGGCCACCTGCTTGATCTTCGAGCTCTTGATGGTGCCATAGCGCGACGGGTCTTCGCCGCCTTCACCCGAGTTGGAGCGCGCGCCCAGGCGGTTCATGGCCTCGGCCAGCGCTTCGTGAGCTTCCGGCGACAGTGCACCCAGCGAGATACCCGCCGAGTCGAAACGCTTGAGAATCGCCTCCAGCGGCTCGATCTGCTCCAGCGCCAGCGGCTGGTCGGCCACCTTCACCTTGAGCAAGTCACGGATCATCGACACCGGGCGCTGGTCCACCAGCGTGGTGTATTCCTTGAACTTGGCGTAGTCGCCCTGCTGCACGGCGGCTTGCAGGGTGTTGACCACGTCCGGGTTGTAGGCGTGGTATTCGCCACCGTGGACGAACTTCAGCAGGCCACCTTGCTGGATCGGCTTGCGCGCGCTCCAGGCTTCGGCCGCCAGCAGCTTCTGGTCGTTTTCCAGGTCTTCGAAGCGCGCACCCTTGATGCGGCTGGACACGCCCTTGAAGCTCAGGCCGACCACTTCCTCGGCCAGGCCAATGGCTTCGAACAGCTGTGCACCGCGGTACGAGGCGATGGTGGAGATACCCATCTTGGACAGGATCTTCAGCAGGCCCTTGGAGATACCTTTGCGGTAGTACTTGAACACTTCGTCCAGGTCGCCCAGCACTTCGCCGGTACGGATCAGGTCAGCCAGTACTTCATACGCCAGGTACGGGTAAACGGCCGAGGCACCGAAGCCCAGCAGCACGGCGAAGTGATGCGGATCACGGGCGGTAGCGGTTTCCACCAGGATGTTGCTGTCGCAACGCAGGCCCTGTTCGGTCAGGCGGTGGTGCACTGCACCAACGGCCAGCGAAGCGTGCACCGGCAGCTTGCCCGGGGCGATATAACGGTCGCTCAGCACCAGCTGGGTCTTGCCCCCACGCACAGCCTCTTCGGCCTGGTCGGCAATGTTGCGGATGGCCGCTTCCAGGCCAACGCCCTGCTCATAGTTGAGGTCGATCAGCTGGCGGTCGAAGCCTTCGCGCTCCAGGTTCATCAGCGAACGCCACTTGGCGGGCGAGATGACCGGCGAGCTGAGAATGACCCGCGAAGCGTGCTCCGGGGACTCCTGGAAGATGTTGCGCTCAGCACCCAGGCAGATTTCCAGCGACATCACGATCGCTTCGCGCAGCGGGTCGATCGGCGGGTTGGTTACCTGAGCGAACTGCTGGCGGAAGAAGTCGTACGGCGAGCGCACGCGCTGCGACAGCACGGCCATCGGCGTGTCGTCACCCATCGAGCCAACGGCTTCCTGGCCCTGCTCACCCAACGGGCGCAGTACCTGGTCACGCTCTTCGAAGGTGACCTGGAACATCTTCATGTATTGCTTGAGCTGGTCAGCGTCGTAGCTGGCCACACCCTGGTCGTCGGTCAGCGTCGCCTGGATACGCGTAGCGTGCTGGCGCAACCAGCGCTTGTACGGGTGCCGCGACTTCAGGCGGTTGTCGATGGCGTCGGTGTCGAGGATCTGGCCGGTTTCGGTGTCCACGGCAAGGATCTGGCCCGGGCCGACACGGCCCTTGGCCAGCACTTCCTCAGGCTGATAGCCCCATACGCCGATTTCCGAGGCGATGGTGATGTAACCATTGGTGGTTGTTACCCAGCGCGCCGGGCGCAGGCCGTTGCGGTCGAGCAGGCACACCGCGTGGCGGCCTTCGGTCATGACGATACCGGCCGGGCCATCCCACGGTTCCATGTGCATGGAGTTGTATTCGTAGAAGGCGCGCAGGTCGGCGTCCATGGTCTCGACGTTCTGCCACGCTGGCGGTACCAGCATGCGCACGCCGCGGAACAGGTCGATGCCACCGGTGACCATCAGTTCCAGCATGTTGTCCATGCTGGACGAGTCGGAACCGACGCGGTTGACCAGCGGGCCGAGCTCTTCGAGGTCGGGGATCTGGTCATTGGCGAACTTGGTGCGACGAGCCACGGCCCAGTTACGGTTGCCGGTGATGGTGTTGATCTCGCCGTTATGGGCGAGGAAGCGGAACGGCTGCGCCAGCGGCCATTTCGGCAGGGTGTTGGTGGAGAAGCGCTGGTGGAACACGCAGATCGCGGTTTGCAGGCGCTCGTCACCCAGGTCTGGATAAAACGCCGCGAGATCGCGCGGCATCATCAGGCCTTTGTAGATGATGGTCTTGTGCGAGAAGCTGCAGATGTAGTGGTCGGCGTCGTGGGCGTTGGCCACCGACGAACGACGACGGGCACTGAACAGCTTGATGGCAAATTCCTGGTCGCTCAGGCCTTCACCGCCAATGAACACCTGCTCGATCTGCGGCAGGCGCTCAAGGGCCAGGCGGCCAAGGACGCTGGTGTCGATCGGCACCTTGCGCCAGCCGACCAGTTTCAGGCCAGCGGCGACGATCTCGCGGTCCATGTTGGCGCGGGCAGCTTCGGCTTTGACCGGGTCCTGGTTGAAGAACACCATGCCGACGGCGTACTGCTTGGGCAGCTCGACAGCGAAGTGCTCCTGGGCCATGGCACGCAGGAATTGATCGGGCTTCTGCATGAGCAGACCGCAACCGTCACCGGTCTTGCCGTCGGCATTGATGCCACCGCGGTGGGTCATGCACGTCAGCGCCTGCATGGCGGTTTGCAGAAGGTGGTGGCTCGGCACACCCGTCATATGGGCGATCAGGCCAAAACCACAGTTGTCCTTGAATTCTTCGGGATGGTACAGACCTGTTTTCATAGACACATTCTCACCAGGTTCACCTCTCAACGGAGGTAAATCTCTTTTTTAACAACCACTTACCATCCACGCCGATCAAACGCCAGCTTTTTTGCGGTGGTCATGGAAAACCATTGTTGCACAGCGACAGCGACGCCCACAAATTTTCATGTCTCATCATTGAAAATTTATGTCGCAATTTTGAATGTTTTTGCGCCATGCGCCGTGATAGCGGCTTGGCTCGAGTCTGAAGCGTTTCAGCCATGACTGCAACTAGGGGCTTGTGGCCGGCAGTCCGGGACAGAAAAGCCTGCCGCGCTCGGGCGCAGCAGGCTAGTCGAAAGCTAGAATTCGCTTAGCTACTGGGCGGCGGGGTGATGCCGCCCGGAAGGTATCAGCGGGCCGTGGCCAGCTCTTGTTGGACGCTGCCGACGGTACGTGGCCAAGGTTTACCAGCCTGGACCTTCGCTGGCAAGTTCTTGATTGCCGCAACCGCTGCGTCGCGGTTGGCGAAACTGCCGTAAGTCACGACGTACAGAGGCTTGCCCTGCAGGTTTTTCTTGAAGTAGCGATAGTCGCCACCCTGGGCCTTGACGTAAGCCTGGGCCGACGCTTCGGAGCTGGTACCAAGGATCTGCACCACATAATTGCCCGGCTTCTGTCCGGCATACCAGCCACTGTTGCCAGCGCCAGCGGCGGCTGGTTTTTCGGCAGCTTTGGCAGCCGGCTTGGCCACGGCGACCTGGGTCGGCGCCGGTGCTGGCTTGGCCGGCGCAACCGGCTTGGCGGGCTGGGTTGCAACAGGCTTGGGCGCAGGCGCAACCGACTGCACGGGCTGGGCAGGCGCAGGCGCCGGGCCAGCCGGCACACCTTGTGGCGGAGCGATGGTGGTCACGGTGGGTGGCGGGTTGCCAGGCTGCAGCGCGGTGTCGACAGCCGGGCCTCCCTCTTCACCCTCGCCCATGCCTGCGGCTTGGGCCAGCGGCTCGCGCATCACCGGCTGCGACTGGCCAACCAGTGGCAGCGGCATTGGCTGGGACGAGCCAGAGAACTCGATGGCAGCACCCTGCTTGCCGTCACCCAGCGGCAACTGGGCCTGGGCGGCCGGCGCTTCGGCAGGGGCCTTGTCGCCTTTCTTGGGCATCAATACCGCGGCCGCAACGGCAACCACGACCACAGCGGACAGTGCGAGCACATGTTTTTTAGGCATCTTGAACCCCATGGTTGGTCGCTTGGCCGTCGAGCGGCTGGCGATCATGGCTTCGATCAAAGTGTCACGGGCGACCTGATTGATGTTGCCAGGCCAGCCGTCGGAGTTTTCATGGATATCGGCGATCTGTTCACGGCTGAACACCTCGATGCCCCGACCAGCCCCTTCCAGGCGCTGCTCCAGGTACTCGCGGGTTTCTTCTTCACTGTAGGGCGCAAGCTCGATGATGTGGAAACGTTCTTCCTCGACATTGAGCTCATCCAGCCCGGCAATCAGCGATGGCTCACCGAACAGAAACACGTGCGGACGCCCTTCAGGAACCCCCGCCGCCAACTCCAGCAACGCTTGGAGTGCCGACTCGTCGAGTTGTTCCGCATCGTCCACCAGCAAATACACTTCCTGCCCGGTCAGTGCCAGCTGCACCACCTTCGACAGGATCGCCTGCACCTCGGGCTGGGCCACACCCAGCTCCTGCGCGACCTGCGCGAGCATACTGGAGGCGTCGCTGGCGCTGCGGGCCGACACCACCACACTTTGCACAGTCTGCTTGTTGGTGCTGGCCACCAGGGCCTGGCGAAGTAGCGACTTGCCGCTGCCCAACGGGCCGCTGACCACCAGCATCAACTGGCTATAGCGCGCCAGGTGGTGCAGTTGGCCAAGCACCGGTTTGCGCTGGGCCGGGAAGAACTTGAAGCCAGGTACGCGGGGCGCGAACGGATCATGGCTCAACTGGTAATGGTCGAGAAAGGCCTCATCGGCATGCAAACTTGTCATTGCGCTGTCACAACCTCAAAGCTGGGCCACGATCGCGCGGTAATCCGCCGACAGCGTGGCCTGAAGAATCTCTTTCGAATAGTCGTCGGTCACCACGGCCTCGCCCATTTGGCGCAGCAGCACCAAACGCAAACGACCGTCGAGCACCTTCTTGTCGACCGCCATGTGCTCCATGAAATGCGCCGGGGTCATTTCCTGTGGTGGCACCACCGGCAAACCTGCGTCCTGCAACAGGCGGATTCCACGATCGCGCTCAGCCTGGTCGATCCAGCCAAGGCGCATGGACATTTCCAGGGCCATCACTGTGCCCGCCGCGACAGCCTCGCCGTGCAGCCACACGCCATAGCCCATGTGGGTTTCGATAGCATGCCCGAAGGTATGCCCCAGGTTCAGCGTGGCCCGTACGCCCGACTCGCGCTCGTCAGCACCCACCACTGCGGCCTTGGCCGCGCAAGAGCGGCGGATGGCCTCGGTCAGGGCTGCCGAATCGAGGGCACGCAGTGCCTGCATATTGTCTTCGAGCCAGGCGAGGAACGGCTTGTCGCAAATCAGGCCGTACTTGATCACTTCGGCCAGACCTGCTGACAGCTCGCGCGCTGGCAGGGTCTTGAGGCTGGTGGTATCGATCAGCACCGCATTGGGCTGATAGAACGCACCGACCATGTTCTTGCCCAGCGGATGATTGATGCCGGTCTTGCCACCCACGGAAGAGTCGACCTGGGACAACAGGGTAGTCGGCACCTGGATGAAGTCGACGCCGCGCTGGTAGCAGGCGGCTGCGAAACCGGCCATGTCACCAATCACGCCACCACCCAGAGCGACCACAGTAGTACGACGATCATGCCGAGCTGTCAGCAGGCCATCGAAGATCAGCTGCAATGTTTCCCAGTTCTTGTGGGCTTCCCCATCGGGCAACACCACGGGCAGTACCGAGTAGGCTCCGAGGGCCTTGCTCAGGCGTTCGAGATACAGCGGCGCGACGGTCTCGTTGGAAACGATGGCTACCTGCCGACCCGCAATGTGCGGCGCCAGCAGCTCAGGCTGGTCCAGCAGGCCTTCGCCAATGTAGATCGGGTAGCTACGCTCGCCCAGGTCGACCTTTAGTGTCTGCATGTATCCCCACAATGTACTTGGGCGCGGCGCCATCCGGCGACCTGCGCGGTAACGTTGAGCCTCGCCTCGGCGCTGGGGGCCGAGAATAGTCCCGGGTTAACGGGGCGGCAACTGCTGCAAGCGCTCGAGAATATCGATCACCACCATGCGTGGTGGCCGCTCGTCGGTTTCAACCACCAGGTCGGCGATCTCGCGGTAGAGCGGGTCGCGGGTTTCCAGCAAGGTGCGCAAGGTCGCCTCCGGATTGGCCGTGCGCAGCAGCGGGCGATTGCGGTCGCGCGCGGTGCGACCGACTTGCTGCTCGACCGAAGCATGCAGGTAGATCACCCGGCCACCCTGATGCAGCGCCTGCCGGTTGGCTTCGCGCATCACCGCGCCACCGCCGGTGGCCAGCACCACACCGTCGAGCGCGCACAACTCGGCAATCATCGCTTGCTCGCGATCACGGAAACCCGGCTCGCCTTCCTTGTCGAATATCCACGGGATGTTTGCGCCGCATCGCAGTTCGATTTCCTTGTCGGAATCCTTGAACAGCAGGCGCAGCTCTTTGGCCAACAGGCGTCCGATGGTGCTTTTACCAGCGCCCATGGGCCCCACAAGTATCAAATTTCGCACAGAATCAACGACTCACAGCAATCGCCTGGTCACTCATGATACGCGGAGTCAGGAAGACCAGCAGCTCGGATTTTTTCTCTTGTAATGCATCGCGTCGAAACAGCCGCCCAACATACGGCAGATCGCCGAAAAATGGCACCTTGTCGACCACATTGTTTTGCGAAGTCGAGTAGACGCCACCGATCACGATCGTTTCGCCGTCAGCCACACGAACCTTGGCATTGACCTCGTTCTTGCGGATCGGCGGTACGTTGTTCAAGGCATTGACGTAATCCGGCTCGTCCTTGGTCACCCTGACGGTCATGATCACCTTGTTGTCCGGAGTGATCTGTGGCGTTACTTCCAGCGACAGCGAGGCTTCGCGAAACGATACCGAGGTAGCGCCGCTTTGGCTGGTTTCCTGGTAAGGCACCTCGGTACCCTTGAGGATCCTCGCCGTTTCCTTGTCAGCCGTGACCACCTTGGGCTGCGAAATGATCTCGCCGTTGCCGCTTTTTTCCATGGCACTGAGCTCCAGGTCCAGCAACACGTCACCGCGCAACAGACCCAGGCCGATACTGCTGCCGGCTCGTTCCAGACCGAGGTCGACGAACAGCTCCTTGCCGGGCCGCAGTTTCTCGCCGTACAGCGGCCCACCCCAGCGTACCCCCAGGCTTTTCTCATAATCGACGTTGGCCTCGACGATACGCGCCTCGATCGCTACCTGACGCACCGGCACGTCCAACTGCGCCACCAACTGGCGCATCTCGGCCAGGCGGTCAGCGGGCAGGTACACCACCAGCGTATTGGTGCGCTCATCGACACTCAGGCTACCCGTGGAGATGCCGCCACCCTCCAGACTTGCCAGCAGCAACTGCGCCAAATCGGCGGCCTTGGCGTGGTGAATGGTCAGCAGTTCCCGACGCAATGGCTGCAGCTGCGCGTCCAGCACTTGGCTCACCCGGGCGTCTGCCGATTGCGCGGCAAACTCGGCCGCAGGCGCCACCAACAGCACATTGCCCTCCTGGCGCCGGGACAGGCCCTTGCTGCGCAGCACCAGGTCGAGCGCCTGATCCCACGGCACGTCCTGCAAACGCAAAGTGACGCTGCCTTGTACCGCATCACTGGCAACCAGGTTGACGCCGGCGTAGTCAGCCAGCACCTGCAGCACCGCACGCACCTCTACATCCTGGAAGTTCAGCGACAGGGGTTCACCCTGGTAAGGCGTCGCCGAAGCCAGCGGGATCGACAGCAGGGTTGCCAGCAGGTATTTCATCCACGTTTTCATTCGGGTCCGAGGCCTCCTTGCCCAGGCGCTTGGCGAGGGTGATGAACGCCGTGCGCTCGTGCCATACCCCCGCCATGAACAGCCGCTCACGCACTTCGACCTGACGTTGGTCTACATGCATCACTACCCCCTGATCACGCCCTACCCGGTCGCCCGGGCGTACGCGATAGAGCTTGCCAGCCGCCATCAGCAGTGCCTCGCGTGCCGTCCCGCGCGCCAGGCTGCCGACCATTTCCAGCTGCGCCAACGGCACGCCGACCAGCCCGGCACTGGCCACTCGCGCCGCAGCGGGCGCAAACGGGTCCACTTCAGGTACAACCATTACGGCCCTTGCCGGCAGGTGCGCCAGCATTGCAGGTGCCTTAATGGGCGTAGCCGCGTGATAGGCATCAACCCGCAACTGCAGGCGCAACAGTCCAGGCTGGCGATCAACGGTTGCCAGGCTCATGTCACCGCTGCGCAGAATCCGCGCCTGCCCTAACCAGTCGTCCAGCCACAGCCGCAAGGCCCGATAACGCCCCACCACTTGCACCACCAGCGGTACCTTGCTGAATCCGGCCTGTTGCTCACCCTCATCTACATCGAGGCGTTCGACAAGCAAGCCATGTGCATGCCCCGACACTGCCAGTCGTTCAAGCAGGTCGCTCATGCTCTCCCCGGCGGCCAGATACCAGTGCGCCTCTTGCAACCGCTGCTCGGCAATCAACACTAAAGCCTTCAGCCGCTCCAGTTCGGCCAACTGCACTGCATTGGCTGCCTGCAGCTGGTTCAACTCGACATGCCTGGCATCCTCCCGCGCCTGCTGCTGCAACAGGGCGGGCAGGCGCATCGCGCAGCCCAGGCTGAACAACACAACAGCCACCAGCACTGGCGCCAACCGTCGGAAGCGGCCTGAGCCCTCGACCACTGCCAGCCAAGCGAGCATCTGCGCGGTACTCACGACCAGAACGCCGCGACGCGAGCGGTGAGCAGAAACTCATCGCCGTCCGGCAGGCTCTTGATGCGCTTGAGCTCCAGATCGAGCAAAACGTTCGAGCGGTGCAAGTCGCGCATGAACTGCGCCACCACAGCACCGGAAGCAGCCAACCCTGTCACCTGCAAGCGGCCACTATCAAGGGTCAGGCCGATTAGCTGCACACCCTCAGGCAACGCTCCTTCAAGGTCGGCGAAGACACCGGCCAATACTCCCTGATGGGCGCGCAGGCCTTCCAGGGCCACCGCACGGGCAAGTAGCGCTTCATGCTGTGCACGCACTTCGGCCAGCGGCTGCAACTGCTCACCTTGTGCATCAAGGGTCGCTTGGCGCTGGGTATTGGCCAGCACCTGCTGCTGCCCGCGTTGGCGGGCCAGCTGGTCGACCAGCATCACGGCGCACAAAGCCAAGAGTGCGCCAGCAATCAGCTGGCCTCGAAAGCGCCGCAGCGCCGCCTGACGCTGCCGTTCGCGCCAGGGCAGAAGGTTCAGCCGCATCATGGGCGCAAACCTCCCAAGGCCAAGGCGCAGGCCAGGAGCATCGCCCCATCAACATGCTCAAGCCCTGCCAGCCCAGGCAGGTACGTGCACCGCACATTCAGCCGGCTGCCAAGGCCTTGCAGCCAGCCCGGATTGATCGATGAGCTGCTGGCAACCCACAACCCCGCAGGCAGGCTCTGCCTGGCAAGTAAAGCCTGCAGGCGCTCTGGCCATTGCCCGTTCATATCCGGGCCAGTAGTTTGTAGTTCACAGCGCTGGTACACCCTGCCTGGCTGCCAGTCATGAAGCGTTACACTGCGGGTTTCGACACGCAGCAGCGCTGCTCCCTCAAGGCCACCCTGTGGCAACATGCGGCACAAGGCAATGGTGTCGACCTCGACGGCTTCCAACTGCAAGCCCGCCTCCTCGACGACGGATTCGAGTGACGCCAGCGCACTCTGTCGACAGGCAGCAACCATTACCTCTGAGCAACCTGGCTGGTCATGGGAAGCCCCCATGACCTGAAAATCCAAGGCCAGGTCTTCCAGCGGAAACGGAAACAGCCGCTCTGCATCGGCAAGCAGTTGTGCCTCCAACTGCGCCCCGCTCTGCTCCACCGGCAGATGGCACAACTTGCAGATAACCTGACTGGCCGGCAGTGCCAGCGCTACCCGGCGTTGCCTGAGGCCGCTGCGCCGGTAAGCGCGCTGCAGCGCAGCCACCACCTCCCCAGGCGCCTCAGCCCAGTCATCGGCCAGCGGCGCCTGAAACAGCTCTTGTGCCGATCCCATCACACGCCAGCGTCGATTGCGCTGCTGCAGTTGCATCATCCGAACGGCGTCGGGCGTGATTTCCACCCCCACCAGTGAACCGGCATCCTTGCCGAAGCGTCCAAACATCGCGACTCCTGTGCTGTCTGTTGCAGCTGCCAAGCGCAGCCACCTGTCGCAACCCCGCGGCAACACTGGGCCAGGGCTACACATCGAGTCGATGAGTAGCCTGGCCGGTCACCCGGAAAGGCGAAAAATGCTTATAATGCCCAGCGTTTTTTGGTCCACCGGACCTGCGTGCAATCCACTCCCAACCTGGACACCGAAAAGCCTTGATACGTCTGCTGAAGTTCTTCTGGTGGTCTTCCGTCGCAGTCATCTGCGCGCTCGTACTCGGTGTGAGCGGTGCGTTTCTGTATCTTAGTCCCAGCCTGCCCTCGGTCGAGTCCCTCAGAAGCATCCAGTTGCAGATCCCCCTCAGGGTGTACAGCAGCGATGGCAAGCTGATTGCCGAATTCGGCGAAATGCGCCGCTCGCCGATCCGCTTCGCGGAAATTCCCCCACAATTCATTCAGGCGCTGCTGTCAGCCGAGGACGACAATTTCCTCAACCACTACGGTGTCGACCCCAGCAGCCTGATGCGCGCCGCGACCCAGCTGGTGAAAACCGGGCATATCCAGACCGGCGGCAGCACCATCACCATGCAGGTGGCGAAGAACTTCTTCCTCACCAGCGAACGCAGCTTCTCACGCAAGACCAACGAAATCCTGCTGGCCCTGCAGATCGAGCGTGAGCTGACCAAGGACGAAATCCTTGAGCTGTACGTGAACAAGATCTACCTGGGCAACCGCGCCTACGGTATCGATGCAGCAGCACAGGTGTATTACGGCAAGTCCATCCGTGACGTGAGCCTGGCGCAGATGGCGATGATCGCCGGCCTGCCCAAGGCACCGTCGCGCTTCAACCCGCTGGCCAACCCGGTGCGCGCCAAAGAGCGCCGCGACTGGATCCTCGGACGCATGTACAAGCTGGGTAAAATCGACCAGGCCAGCTACGAGGCCGCCCTGGCCGAGCCGCTCAACGCCAGCTATCACGTGCCGACGCCTGAGGTGAATGCCCCGTACATCGCCGAAATGGCCCGCGCGGAAATGGTCGGCCGCTACGGCAGCGACGCCTACACCGAAGGCTTCCGCGTCACGACCACCGTGCCTAGCGACATGCAGGAAATGGCCAACAAGGCCGTCCTCAAGGGCCTCTCCGATTACGATGAGCGCCACGGCTACCGTGGCCCTGAAGCACGCTTCCCGGGCCGCACCCAGGCAGCGTGGCTGCAGGAGCTGGGCAAGCAACGCACCCTTGGCGGCCTGGAGCCAGCCATTGTCACCCAGGTGGAACACACCGGCCTCAAGGTGCTGACCCGTGACGGCCAAGAGGCGCAGGTTGCCTGGGACACCATGAAATGGGCGCGCCCGTTCATCAACAACAACGCCCAGGGCCGCTCACCGCAATCGCCGGCCGACGTGGCCCAGGTCGGTGACCTGGTGCGCCTGCAACGCCTTGACGATGGCACATTGAAGTTCAGCCAGGTGCCCGTTGCGCAGAGTGCCCTGGTCACCCTCGACCCGAACAACGGCGCCATCCGCGCCCTGGTCGGCGGTTTCTCGTTCGAACAGAGCAACTACAACCGCGCCGTGCAGGCCAAGCGCCAACCGGGCTCGAGTTTCAAACCCTTCATCTACAGCGCCGCGCTGGACAGCGGCTACACCGCTTCCAGCCTGGTCAACGATGCGCCGATCGTGTTCGTTGACGAGTCGGTGGATAAAGTGTGGCGACCGAAGAACGATACCAACACCTTCCTCGGCCCTATCCGCATGCGTGAGGCGCTGTACAAGTCACGTAACCTGGTGTCGATCCGCCTGCTGCAAGCCATGGGCGTGGACCGCACCATCGACTACATCGCCAAGTTCGGCTTCAACAAGCAGGACCTGCCGCGCAACCTGTCGCTGGCCCTGGGCACCGCCACCCTGACCCCGATGGAAATCGCCACCGGCTGGAGCACCTTTGCCAACGGTGGGTACAAGGTCACCCCGTACCTGATCGAGCGCATCGAGAGCCGCAGCGGCGAGACACTGTTCACCGCCAACCCAGCCCGCGTACCGCAAGGTGCCCAAGACCAGGCGGGCCTGGCCGCACCCGAGCAGCCAATCAGCACTGCGGCCATGCCGGGCGAAGCACCTTCTGCCTTCAGCCAGGTGGCCGCGGCACCGCAAGCGCCGGCAGTGGCCGAACAGATCATCGACGGGCGTACCACCTACATCCTCACCAGCATGCTGCAGGACGTGATCAAGCGCGGCACCGGCCGCCGGGCGCTGGCCTTGGGCCGCACCGACCTGGCGGGCAAGACGGGTACGACCAACGAATCCAAGGACGCCTGGTTCTCCGGTTACAACGCCGATTACGTGACTACCGTTTGGGTCGGCTTCGACCAACCGGAAACCCTCGGTCGCCGCGAATATGGTGGGACTGCGGCACTGCCGATCTGGATGAACTTCATGGGCGCGGCGCTCAAGGACAAGCCTGCGCATGCCCCGGCAGAGCCGGAGGGCATTCTCAGCTTGCGCGTCGACCCGGTCAGCGGGCGCGCGGCATCGCCGAGCACCCCGAATGCCTACTTCGAGCTGTTCAAAGCCGAAGATTCGCCGCCGTCGGTGGACGAGCTGGGCAATGGCGCAACACCGGGCAGCCCGCTGCCAGCCGATGAAGCAACGCCGATGGATTTGTTCTAAGGCAGGGCGCCTGACTCAGGTTTTGCGTGGGCGCGTGAATCGAGCGCCGCCCGCGCGGCGCATCGCGACGCAAGGCCGCTCCCACATCTGCTGCAACGTGCCGAACCTGCCAGGCCATGGTTGCCCGCCTGGGTGCATGCCTTGAGACAGGCGGGGCGGCATCAATGCCCACCTCCAAATCCAGTCATGCCAGCAAGGCTGACAACCATGGCCTCACAGGCATGGCCACGTTGCAACAAATGCGGGAGCGGCGTCGCGATGCGCCGCGCGGGCGGCGCTCGATCTGATAGGCGCCACAAGTGCCCTGACGAACACCTTGCAGCCCTGACACATTCCCAAGCCCCAACAAAAAGCCCCGGCTCATGCGAGCCGGGGCTTTTTTATGTCGCTTGCAGCAATCAGCCGTTGAACACTTCATCCACGCTGGTCAGCGGGTAGTGCTTCGGATAAGGCAGGGTAGCCACGCCGGATTCGATGGCAGCCTTGGCCACAGCATCGGAAACGACGGTGATCAAGCGTGCATCCAGCGGCTTCGGAATGATGTACTCACGGCCGAACTCCAGGCCTTCAACGCCATAGGCTTCGCAAACTTCCTTCGGCACTGGCAGCTTGGCCAGGTCTTTCAGGGCGATAGCGGCAGCGATCTTCATCTCTTCGTTGATACGCTTGGCGCGAACGTCCAGAGCACCACGGAAGATGAACGGGAAGCCCAGTACGTTGTTGACCTGGTTCGGGTAGTCGGAACGACCGGTCGCCATGATCACGTCGTTGCGAGTGGCGTGCGCCAGCTCTGGCGAGATTTCCGGGTCCGGGTTCGAGCAGGCGAACACGATCGGGTTGGCAGCCATCGACTTCAGGCCTTCCGGGCTCAGCAGGTTCGGGCCAGACAGGCCTACGAACACGTCGGCACCGTCAAGGGCGTCGGCCAGGGTGCGCTTGTCGGTCGCGTGGGCGAACTGCGCCTTGTACTGGTTCAGGTCGTCACGGCCAGCGTGGATCACGCCACTACGGTCGATCATGAAGATGTTCTCGACCTTCGCACCCATGCTTACCAGCAGCTTCATGCAGGAAATGGCAGCAGCGCCGGCGCCCAGGCAGACGATCTTGGCTTCTTCCAGTTTCTTGCCGGCGATTTCCAGGGCGTTGATCATGCCAGCGGCAGTTACGATCGCAGTACCGTGCTGGTCATCGTGGAACACCGGGATATCGCACTGTTCGATCAGAGTACGTTCGATTTCAAAGCACTCAGGTGCCTTGATGTCTTCAAGGTTGATGCCACCGAAGGTGATCGAAATGCGGCGAACGGTGTCGATGAACGCTTGCGGGCTTTCCGACTCGACTTCGATGTCGAACACATCGATACCGGCGAAACGCTTGAACAGAACACCCTTGCCTTCCATGACCGGCTTGGAAGCCAGTGGGCCGAGGTCACCCAGACCGAGGATGGCAGTGCCATCGGAAATCACCGCAACCAGGTTGCCTTTGCCGGTGTATTTGTAAGCCAGCTCTGGATCACGGCCAATTTCGCGCACCGGCTCTGCAACACCTGGGCTGTAGGCCAGGGCGAGGTCACGGGCGGTGGCAGTGGGCTTGGAGAGTTCAACGCTCAGTTTCCCCGGACGAGGTTGAGCGTGATATTCGAGAGCGGCGGTTTTCAGGTCTGACATGGTGGGCATTCCGCTATTTACTGTTCTGACGGACCGCCGAGGATACGCAAAGAGCCGGGGAGCCACAAGACTGGCCGGTCACTTGTGTCAAGGCCTTTAGCCTACGACTTTACGCTACAACCCACGGGGGCATACAACCAACAGTGTGTACAATCTCGTAGCGAAATGTCTACATCTTTTAACCTGAAATGCGCTCCAACATGCTTGGATCGGTCAATGGCAACACCCAACGTCGCTGCCCGGGTTTGAGGCCACCCCTGCGGGAACGATCCAGCACCCAGCCGCGCGCTTCGACCTGGCGTCCCTTGAGATTATCGAAGAAGCTGGCGGGGAAGTTGCGCTGCAGACGAGCGGGAACCTGCAGCACCAGGGTACCGCCCAGGGTAAGCCAGACCCCACCACGATTTCGCTCGATGCCTTCGATACGACCACGCACAACAGCGAAACCTGACTGCCTGACATCGCTTGCAGCCACTACGGGCGAATGCCGCCACAGGCCAACGCCAGCCTGGCGCGCTACTTGTTCGGCAAGCTGCTGGCAACCGCTGAAACGCACATTAGGGGCAATGGCCACACGGTAGCCCAAGCCCTCGCTAAGCAATTGTGCTTCCAGATTGTCGCCATTGCGGCTGTAGATGTGCGCCAGTGTGCGACCGTACTTGTCCTTACCTTCAACACCAGGCACCAGCCCGACACGATCGTCACTGGCCTTGACCAAGGCCTGCAATCGCCGCCTGGCAGCTTCGGCATAGGGCTCACTGGTACGCCCCTTGCGACCTATTTCCGGGGCATTGATACCGATCAGCCGCACACTGCGGCCATCGACCAGACGCAAGGTGTCGCCATCAACCACCTGTCGTACCGCTACCCATTGGGGCTTATCCGGCTGTGGGCAGAACGCCAGGACCGGGAAATGCCAGATAACGCCCACAAAAAAGGCGCCCACAAGGGACGCCTTCTTCAGCAACAATGCGAAGCCCGAAGGATTCGCCCTGCGCATGATTACTTCTTGGCACCGAACATGCCGAAGCGATCGGCGAACTTCTGTACGCGACCACCGGTGTCCAGAACTTTCTGCTTACCGGTGTAGAACGGGTGGCACAGGTTGCAAACGTCGATCGACAGGACGTTGCCCAGGGTCGAACGAGTTTCGAACTTGTTACCGCAGCTGCAGGTGACTGCAACTACTTCGTAGTTCGGGTGGATACCTTCTTTCATGGTCACTTCCTCGAGCTGCGTGCCGCCACCCAACACCAATTGTTGAATACCGCACGTAATTAGGCGGCGAATAATACCAGAGCACACCGTCAGCGCAAGATGTCGCTTGCACCGACCGTCGTCTGCTAGGCTCGCCAGTCCTTGTAACGCCCTCCGAGACTTTCCGCGTGTCCGACGTCATCCTGCGCCTTGCCCTGCCCTCTCCGCTGCGGCGCCTGTTCGACTACAAGGCGCCGGCGAGCATGGCGCGCCAGACCTTGACCCCTGGCATGCGCATCCGCGTGCCCTTTGGCCGCCGCGAAATGATCGGCGTGCTGATAGAGGTGTGCACGCAGAGCGAAGTGCCCGCCGACAAACTGAAGCCGGCCACTGCCCTGCTCGACCCGGTGTCCCCCATCCCCGCGTCGCTGTTCAAGCTGTGCCTGTGGACCGCCCAGTACTACCAGCACAGCCTGGGCGATACCCTGAGCTGGGCGCTGCCCACGCTACTGCGCCAGGGCGAAGCTGCCGAAATGCGCCAGGAACGCTTCTGGCACATAGCCCCTGGCGCCCGCCTGGAGGACCCGCGCATCGCCCGCGCGCCGCGCCAGCGCGACGCCCTCAAGACCCTGGCCCAGCACCCGCACGGCGTGGCCCACAGCCTGCTGGCCAAACTCAACCTGAACAAGGACAGCCTCGACCTGCTGCTGGCCAAGGATCTGGTGCAGATCGAGACGCGCCGCCACTTGCCGGCCCTGCGCCATGAGCACTGGCTGGCACAGCCGGAACTCCCCCTCAACGAAGAGCAACGCGATGCCTTCGACGCCGTGTGCGAGGGCTTTGGCGGTTTCGGCGCGTTCTTGCTGGCCGGCGTCACCGGCAGTGGCAAGACCGAGGTCTACCTGCAACTGATCCGCGAAACCCTGGAAGCCGGCAAGCAGGCGCTGGTGCTGATCCCGGAGATCAACCTCGGCCCGCAAACCCTGGCCCGCTTCGAGCAACGCTTCAACGCGCGCATTGCCCTGCTGCACTCTGCGGTGAACGACCGCGAACGCCTGGATGCCTGGCTGGCGGCACGGGACGGCGAGGCCGATATCATCATCGGCACCCGCTCGGCATTGTTCACGCCGATGAAAAACCCCGGCCTGATCATCATCGACGAAGAGCACGACGGCTCCTATAAACAGCAGGAAGGCCTGCGGTACCACGCCCGCGACCTGGCGCTGGTACGCGCTCACCAGGAGAACATCCCGATCCTGCTCGGCTCCGCCACACCGTCGCTGGAAACCCTGCATAACGCCCTGACCGGCCGCTACCGGCTGCTGCGTATGAACCAACGCGCCGGGGGGGCACGCCCGCCGCGCATGCTGCGCCTTGATGTGAAAAGCCTGCCACTGGACAGCGGCATCAGTGGCCCGCTGCAGCAGGCTATCCGACAGACCCTGGAGGCTGGCCAACAAGTGCTGGTGTTCCTCAACCGCCGCGGCTTTGCCCCAACCTTGCTGTGCCACGATTGCGGCTGGCTGTCCGAATGCCCACGCTGCGATGCGCGCATGACCGTGCATCAGCGCTCCGGCGTGCTGCGCTGCCACCACTGTGGCTATGACGAACGCCTGCCGCACCAGTGCCCGCAATGCAACCACGTCGACCTGCGCCCGGTCGGTGCCGGCACCGAGCGCGCCGAAGAGCGCCTGAAGGTGCTGTTCCCGGATTACCCGATCCTGCGCGTGGACCGCGACAGCACGGCGCGCAAGGACGCCATGCACAACCTGTTCAGCACCATCCAGCGCGGCCAGCCAAGCATCCTCGTCGGCACCCAGATGCTCGCCAAGGGCCACCACTTCCCGCGGGTGACCCTGGTGGCCATCCTTGATGCCGATGGCGGGCTGTTTTCCGGTGACTTCCGCGCCAGCGAGCGCATGGCACAACTTATCGTACAGGTGGCCGGGCGGGCCGGGCGGGCCGAAGAACCCGGCAAGGTCATCATCCAGACCCACCTGGCCGACCACCCACTGTTGGTCCAGCTAACCGAGCAAGGCTACTTCGCCTTCGCCGAACAGGCCCTGGACGAACGCCGAGCCGCCGGGCTGCCGCCCTACTCGCACCTGGCCTTGCTGCGTGCCGAAGCACACAAGCCGGGGCAGGCCGAAGGTTTCCTCGACGAAGCCTGTGCCGCCGCCGAGCGCCTGGTGGCCGAACAGCACCTGCCGGGCATCGAACTGCTGGGCCCGGTACCGGCGCCCATGGAGCGCCGCGCCGGACGATTCCGCGCACAATTGTTGATACAGGCCAATACCCGGGCGCCGTTGCATCGACTGATCAGCGCCTGGTTGCTAGTGTTGGAACAGTTGCCGAGCGGGCGCCAGGTGCGCTGGTCGCTGGATGTCGACCCGGTAGACCTGTATTGAGCTGCAAGCTGCGAGTGACCAGCGGCAAGCAAGTGCCGGGCGGGTGCGATGCCGCTTTTTCTTGCCGCTTGTGGCCCCCAGCTTGCCGCCCAAAGGTTGGCAACCTGCTCCCGGCAACGGATAATGCCCAGTTTTTCCACCTGCGCATCCAGGCGCTCACCGCGCTTGCGGTCGAAAAGAGATCCCCATGAAAGACACCATTCGCCAGCTGATCCAGCAAGCCCTCACCCAACTCGTCACCGACGGTGTGCTGCCTGAAGGGCTGTCGCCGGCGATCCAGGTGGAAAACGCCCGGGACAAGACCCACGGCGACTTCGCCAGCAACATCGCCATGATGCTGGCCAAGCCGGCCGGCATGAAGCCGCGCGACCTCGCCGAAAAACTGATCAACGCCCTGCCGGCCAGCGCCGACATCAGCAAGGTCGAGATTGCAGGCCCCGGCTTCCTCAACTTCTTCCAGAACACCGACGCCCTGGCCAACCGCCTGGATGCCGCCCTGGCCGACGCCCACCTGGGTGCACGCAAAGCCGGCCCGGCGCAAAAGGTGGTGATCGACATGTCGGCGCCCAACCTGGCCAAGGAAATGCACGTCGGCCACCTGCGCTCGACCATCATCGGCGACAGCGTTGCGCGCGTGCTGGAGTTCCTGGGCGACAACGTCATCCGCCAGAACCACGTCGGCGACTGGGGTACCCAGTTCGGCATGCTGATGGCCTACCTGCAGGAAAACCCGATCACCAGCGACGAGCTGTCGGACCTGGAAAACTTCTACCGCGCGGCGAAGAAACGCTTCGATGAATCGGAGGAGTTCGCCACTCGCGCCCGCGGCCTGGTGGTCAAGCTGCAAGCCGGCGACCCCGAGTGCCTGGCCCTTTGGACACGCTTCAAGGACATTTCGCTGTCGCACTGCCAGAAGACCTACGAGCTGCTCAACGTCAAGCTGACCATGGCCGACGTGATGGGCGAAAGCGCCTACAACGACGACTTGGCCAACGTGGTGGCCGACCTCAAGGCCAAGGGCCTGCTGGTCGAAGACCAAGGCGCCCAATGCGTGTTCCTCGACGAGTTCAAGAACAGCGAAGGCGACCCCCTGCCGGTGATCGTGCAGAAGGCTGACGGCGGCTATCTGTACGCCACCACCGACCTGGCTGCCGTGCGTTACCGCAGCAACGTGTTGAAGGCTGACCGCGCACTGTACTTCGTCGACCAGCGCCAGGCCCTGCACTTCAATCAGGTGTTCGAAGTGGCCCGCCGCGCTGGCTTCGTCGGCCACCCGATGCAAATGGAGCACATGGGCTTCGGCACCATGAACGGCGCCGACGGCCGCCCGTTCAAGACCCGTGACGGCGGCACCGTGAAGCTGATCGACCTGCTCACCGAGGCCAAGGAGCGCGCCTACGCGCTGGTCAAGGAAAAGAACCCGAGCCTGGCCGACGACGAACTGCGCCACATCGGCGAGGTGGTGGGCATTGGCGCGGTGAAATACGCCGACCTGTCCAAGCACCGCACCAGTGACTACAGCTTCAACTTCGAGCTGATGCTCAACTTCGAAGGCAACACCGCCCCTTACCTGCTGTACGCTTACACCCGCGTAGCCGGCGTGTTCCGCAAGCTGGGCAAAGGCTTTGACGAAGTCGAAGGCAAAATCGTGCTGCAAGCTGCCCACGAGCAGGACTTGGCCGCGCGCCTGGCGCAGTTTGGCGAAATCCTCAACAACGTCGCCGAAAAAGGCACGCCGCACGTGCTGTGCAGCTACCTGTACGACTTGGCCGGCCTGTTCTCCAGCTTCTACGAAAACTGCCCGATCCTCACTGCCGAAACCCCTTCGCAGCAGCAGAGTCGGCTGCGCCTGGCCGCCCTGACCGGCCGCACCCTCAAACAAGGTCTGGAACTGCTCGGCCTGGAAACCCTGGAGCGCATGTAAGTTGGCTGCCAAGAAAAAACCTGCCCCGAAACGCGGCGCCAGCCGCCAGACGGCACCGGCCAAACAGCCGATCCCCGGCTGGGTATGGCTGGCGGTCGGCCTGACCGTAGGCGCGTTCATCGTGTTCCTGATGAAACTCGAACCCGGTGGCGATGACATCAAGCGCACCAAGCCCGAGCAGGAGAAACCGGCGAAAACGGCCGAAGCCGGCAAGCCCGCGCAAGCTACCCCGCAACAGCCGGTGAAGCCGAAGTACGACTTCTACACCCTGCTGCCGGAGTCTGAGGTGATCGTGCCGCCGGAAGCCGTACCTGAGAAAACGCCACCGGTACCGGCCCAGCCGGTAACCCCGGTGACACCAGCAGAAGCGGCGAAAATCGACACGGCGAGGGCCCAGGCAGCGCTGCTTGGCCAGACCCCGCCACCGCCACCGCCCGTGATCAAGCCGGCGGCGACCACGCAGTACTTCCTTCAGGCCGGCTCGTTCCGCAAGCAGGCCGATGCCGACAAGGTACGGGCACAGATCATCCTGCTGGGCCAGTCCGTGAAGGTGGAGTCGGGCACGGTCAAGGATGAAACCTGGTACCGCGTACTGGTCGGGCCGTTCAGCAACCGCGAGCAGCTGACCGGGGCTCAGAAGCAGCTGGCTGGGGCCGGATTCAGCAACCTGTTGCTGCAACAGCGGCAGACCCGCCAGTAACGAAGAAGGCCTTGCCGCAGCGGTGCGACAAGGCCTTCTTTATATGGACAGCATTGCCCGTGAAGGGGCTGTAAAGCAGCCCCGCTACCGTCAGCCCCGCCCCGCATTCCTTTCGGAAACCTGGCTGTTCAACGTCCAGAAGTCATACAGCACCCCCACCAGGAACAACCCGCCGGTAAAGAAGTAGATGATCGCGGTGATCCACTTGCCCTGATACAGCCGGTGCAGGCCAAACACCCCCAGGAAGGTCAGCAGAATCCAGGCGATGTTGTAGTCGATACGCCCGGACTGAAACCTCAGGTCGGCTTCGCGGTCCATGGACGGGATCAGGAACAGGTCGATCAACCAGCCAATGCCCAGCAAGCCCAAGGTGAAGAACCAGATGGTCCCGGTAATCGGCTTGCCGTAATAGAAACGATGGGAACCGGTGAAGCCGAAAATCCACAGCAGGTAGCCGATGGTTTTGCTGTGGGTGTCGTGAAAGGGCACCCCCTGTTGATAACTGTTCATTCATAGCCCCTGTGGGTTATCCGAAAATTTTCTAAGAAAAAATGTGACTTTTTCGTCGCAAGCCGACATACGGCGCCTGGCAATCGACCAACGGATCAATAACTGATCAAAAAGCTGTTATAAAGTTGCGCGCCAACACATAACTATTCATAAGAGCTTCATCTATGCCGCCTTTGATCAAGACATGGCTGACCCTCTGCCTATTATTGCCCCTGGCCGCCCACGCCACCAATCGTGAGCAACGTCTTCCCAATGGTTTCACCGGCTACACGACCAACGCCTCGGTGAAACGCGCACCAGTCAAACAGACCGCGCTACGCGCCCGCCCAAGCAATGCCGCCAGCAGCCGCGGGGCGAATGTCGCCGCCATGTCGCCTAAGCAAAGCAGCGATGTGCTGAGCCGTGCGGTAAATGTGCTCGGTACTCCTTATGTTTGGGGCGGCAGCAGCCCGAAAAAAGGCTTTGACTGCAGCGGGCTGGTCAAATACGCCTTCAACGACGTCGCCGACGTCGACCTGCCTCGCACCTCCAATGCCATGGCCCAGGGCCATGGGGTGAAGGTGGCCAAGGGTGATCTGAAGCCTGGCGACCTGATCTTCTTCAACATCAAGAGCCGTCGGGTCAATCACGTAGCCATCTACCTGGGTAACGACCGCTTCATCCACGCGCCACGCCGTGGCAAGCGGGTGAGCATCGACACCTTGAGCAAGCCTTACTGGCAGAAGCACTACGTGGTGGCCAAACGGGTGCTGCCGAAAGAGCAGCAACAGCTGAGTCTGGCCAAGCGTTAATCTGATCGGCACTATCCGGTACCGGCCCTTTCGCGGGCACGCCCGCTCCCTCAGCTACCGCGTCGCTCTCGCGGGCGGCGCCATACCTGTGGGAGCGGGCGCGCCCGCGAAAGGGCCTTTGCAGGTACTACAAGCCTTTGATCAACCCTCGCTCCCTCAGCCTCCGCAACGCCCCCTCCATCGTCCGCATCCCCTCCGCCGCCCCGCCCTGCATCACCGAAGACAACTGCGCCAACCGCCCCTCCCGAACCAGGTTACGCACCGCCGGCGTCGCCACCAGTACTTCACGCGCAGCCACCCGCCCGCCCCCCACGCGCCTGACCAGCACCTGCGCGACCACCAGGCGCAGCGACTCGGCCAGCATCGCCCGCACCAACGGCTTTTCCTCGGCAGCAAAAACCTCCACCAACCTGTCGATGCTGCTGGTCGCCGAACGCGCATGCACGGTTGCCAGCACCAGGTGCCCGGTTTCGGCCGCGCGCAGGGCCAGGCGAATGGTTTCAAGGTCGCGCAACTCGCCGATCATGATCACGTCCGGGTCCTGGCGCAGCGCACTGCGCAGCCCCTGAGCAAAGCCGCGACTATGGCGCCCCATCTCACGCTGGTTGACCAGGCTGCGCTGGCTGGCATGGATGACCTCGACAGGGTCTTCCAGGGTGATGATGTGCAGCGCCCGCTCGCGGTTCAGCTGGTCGAGCAGCGTTGCCAGGGTACTGGACTTGCCACTGCCGGTCGGCCCGCCCACGAGGATCAAGCCATCCCGGCATTGCGCAACAGCTTGAAACACATCCGCAAGGTCCAGCTCACTCACCGTCGCAATGCGCCCCGGAATCAACCGAAAGGTAACCGCCGGGCCATTCAACTGGCGAAACAGGTTCAGCCGAAAGCGCCCAAGCACCGGCAACTCCAGCGCAAGGTCCATTTCATCGCCATGGGCCCACTGCCGGCGCTGGTCGTCATCCAGCACGCTCGCCATGCCCTCGATCAAGGCCCCCTGGCTCAAGGGCGGCAAGCCCATACGCTGCAACTCGCCATCCAGGCGCAGCATCGGAATCTGGCCCGTCGCCAGGTGCAGGTCTGAAGCCCCCGCATCCACAGCTCGGGCCAACAGGTCGGTCACATCCATGAGACTCCCCAAAGGCCTTCAAGCAGGTAGAATGCCGCAGACCCTACAGCTGCCGGCATCGATCCATGTCCACCCTAGCAGACAACCTTTCCGCGATTTCCGCCCGTATCGCCAGTGCTGCCCAGGCAGTCGGGCGTGATCCGGCCAGCGTCCAGTTGCTGGCCGTGAGCAAGACCAAGCCCGCCAGCGCTATCCGCGAGATCCATGCCGCCGGTGTGCGCGACTTCGGGGAGAATTACCTACAGGAAGCACTGACAAAGCAGCAGGCCCTCAGCGACTTGCCCTTGATCTGGCACTTCATCGGCCCCATTCAGTCGAACAAGACCAAAGCCATCGCCGAGCATTTCGACTGGGTACATTCCGTGGACCGCCTGAAAATTGCCCAACGCCTGTCGGAACAGCGTCCTGCCGGGTTGGCGCCGCTGAACATCTGCCTGCAGGTAAACGTCAGCGGCGAAGACAGTAAATCCGGCTGCACCCCGGCCGACCTACCCGCGTTGGCCAAAGCCGTAGCCGCACTGCCCAACCTGCGCCTGCGCGGGCTGATGGCAATCCCGGAACCCACCGAAGACCGCGCCATCCAGGAGGCCGCCTTCGCCAGCCTGCGCAAGTTGCAGGAAGGCCTGGGGTTTGGCCTGGACACCCTGTCCATGGGCATGAGCCACGACCTGGAAGCGGCCATCGCCCAGGGCGCGACGTGGGTACGAATTGGCACGGCCCTGTTCGGCGCCCGCGACTACGGCAACACCTGATTCCATGCTTCACTCACTCTTTTCCACAAGGACCTGACATGAGCAAGACACGTATTGCCTTTATCGGCGCCGGCAACATGGCCGCCAGCCTGATCGGTGGTCTGCGTGCCCAGGGCCTGGACGCCTCGCAGATCCGCGCCAGCGACCCGGGCGCCGAGACCCGCAGTCGCATCCAGGCCGAGCACGGCATTGAAGCCTTCGAGGACAACGCCCAGGCCATCGATGGCGCTGACGTCATCGTGCTGGCGGTCAAGCCACAAGTCATGAAAACCGTATGTCAGGCACTGCAACCCAACCTGCAGGATGGCCAGCTGATCGTTTCAATCGCCGCCGGCATCACGTGCGCCAGCCTGCAAAGCTGGGTGGGCGCTCGCCCGGTGGTGCGCTGCATGCCCAACACCCCGGCATTGCTGCGCCAAGGCGTGAGCGGCCTGTACGCCACCGCTGAAGTGTCCGGCGAACAGCGTCAGCAGGCCGAACAACTGCTGTCGGCCGTGGGCACCGCCCTATGGCTGGAGCAGGAACAGCAACTGGACGCCGTGACAGCTGTGTCCGGCAGTGGCCCGGCGTACTTCTTCCTGCTGATCGAGGCCATGACCGCGGCAGGCGAAAAACTCGGCCTGCCACGCGAAACGGCCTCCCAACTGACCTTGCAGACAGCCCTGGGCGCCGCGCGCATGGCAGTTGCAAGCGATGTCGATGCCGCTGAACTGCGCCGCCGCGTCACTTCGCCCGCCGGCACCACGGAAGCGGCGATCAAGTCGTTCCAGGCCAGCGGCTTCGAAGCCATCGTCGAGCAGGCGCTGCAGGCTGCAGCCACGCGCTCCGCCGAGCTGGCCGAACAACTGGGCAAATAAGGAGCTTTAGATGAATGCACTGTCAGGCGCCGCGATTTTCGTGGTGCAAACCCTGGTCAGCCTTTACCTGGTCATCGTCCTGCTGCGCTTCGTGCTGCAACTGGTCAAGGCCAACTTCTACAACCCGCTGTGCCAGTTCGCCGTTCGTGCCACCCAACCGCTGCTCAAGCCGATCCGCCGGATCATCCCTAGCGTTGGCGGGCTGGATACCTCGTCGCTACTGCTGGCGGTGGTCATCCAGGCCTTGCTGATGGGCTTTGTGCTGATGGTCACCTACGGTACCTTCGGCGACGTCCTGCACCTGCTGATGTGGGCGATCATCGGCATCACCTCGCTGTTCCTGAAGATTTTCTGGGTGGCGATGATCGTCATGGTGATCGTTTCCTGGGTTGCCCCCAACAGCCACAACCCGGCGGCCGAACTGGCCTACCAGATCAGCGAGCCCGTGCTGGCGCCGTTCCGCCGCCTGGTGCCAAACCTGGGCGGCATGGACATCTCGCCGATCTTCGCCTTCCTGGCGATCCAGGTGGTCCAGTCGTTTGTCATGCCTCCGCTGGCCGCCTACGCGGGCATGCCTCAAGAGCTGTGGCGAATGATCTGAGGCTCGCCAGAGCCAGCGTGCCCCCAGTCGCAAGCCTTTGCTTGCCGCTGGGGGTAGCGCTCTTTAGACTTACGCCTCCGTCAAGCGTGAGCAGGGTCGATGTCAACTGTCTTTCCCGAAGATTCCGTCGGTCTGGTAGTACCGCAAACCGCCCGGTTCGATGAACCGCTGGCACTGGCCTGTGGCCGTTCACTGGCCAGTTACGAACTGGTCTACGAGACCTATGGCACCCTGAACGCCAGCGCGAGCAACGCCGTGCTGATCTGCCATGCCCTGTCCGGCCACCACCATGCCGCTGGCTACCATGCCGCCACCGACCGCAAGCCGGGCTGGTGGGACAGCTGCATCGGCCCCGGAAAACCGATCGATACCAACCGCTTCTTCGTGGTCAGCCTGAACAACCTCGGCGGCTGCAACGGCAGCACCGGCCCCAGCAGTGTCAACCCAGCCACCGGTAAACCCTATGGCGCCGAGTTCCCGGTATTGACCGTGGAAGACTGGGTGCACAGCCAGGCACGGCTGGCCGACCGCTTGGGCATCCAGCAGTGGGCAGCTATCGTCGGCGGTAGCCTGGGTGGCATGCAGGCGCTGCAATGGACGATGACCTACCCCGAGCGCGTACGCCACTGCGTCGACATTGCCTCGGCACCCAAGCTGTCGGCGCAGAACATCGCCTTCAACGAGGTGGCGCGTCAGGCCATTCTTACCGACCCCGAGTTCCATGGAGGCTCGTTCCAGGACCAGGGCGTGATCCCCAAGCGCGGCCTGATGCTGGCACGCATGGTCGGCCACATTACCTATCTGTCCGATGATTCGATGGGTGAAAAATTCGGCCGAGAGCTGAAAAGCGACAAGCTCAACTACGACTTCCACAGCGTCGAGTTCCAGGTCGAAAGCTATCTGCGCTATCAGGGCGAGGAGTTTTCCGGCCGTTTCGACGCCAACACCTACCTGCTGATGACCAAGGCACTGGACTATTTCGACCCGGCCGCCTCGCACGGTGGTGATCTGGCCGCCACCCTGGCCCACGTCAAGGCAGACTACTGCATCATGTCGTTCACCACCGACTGGCGCTTCTCTCCGGCCCGTTCGCGCGAGATCGTCGACGCGCTGATGGCGGCGCGCAAGAACGTCTGCTACCTGGAGATCGATTCGCCCTACGGGCACGATGCCTTCCTGATCCCCACACCTCGCTACATGCAGGGTTTCTCGAACTACATGAACCGCATTGCCATCTGAGGACAGCATGAGAGCCGATCTGGAAATCATCCACGACTGGATCCCCGCCGGCAGCCGGGTACTCGACCTGGGCTGCGGTAGCGGCGAACTGCTGGCCTCGCTGCGTGACCGCAAACAGGTCACCGGCTACGGCCTGGAAATCGACGCCGACAATATCGCCGCCTGCGTGGCCAAGGGCGTCAACGTCATCGAACAAGACCTGGACAAAGGCCTGGGCAACTTCGCCAGCAACAGCTTCGACGTGGTGATCATGACCCAAGCCCTGCAGGCCGTGGAATACCCCGACCGCATCCTCGACGAAATGCTGCGAGTGGGCCGTCAGTGCATCATCACCTTCCCAAACTTCGGCCACTGGCGCTGCCGCTGGTACCTGGCGACCAAAGGCCGCATGCCGGTATCGGACTTCATGCCGTATACCTGGTACAACACGCCGAACATCCACTTCTGCACCTTCGCCGACTTCGAAGAACTTGTGCACGAACGCCGAGCCAAGGTACTCGACCGCCTGGCGGTCGACCACTTGCACCGCAACGGGTGGGGTGGCCGGCTATGGCCTAATCTTCTAGGTGAGATCGGCATCTACCGCGTCAGCAGTCCGGGCCTGCAAGAGCATCAGCTCGCGGTCTGACGCACACCGGAGGAATCGCACCATGCGTCGCCTAGCCCTGTTCCTGATCAGCCTGTGCCTGGCCCTGCCAGTATTGGCTGCCGATGCCGCACGCCCCGAGCGCAAGGAGGTATTTGGCGACGTGACGGTGCACTACAGCGCATTCACCTCGAGCATGCTCACACCCGAGGTGGCCGCGGCCACCGGCCTGGTGCGCAGCAAGAACCAGGGCGTGCTCAACATTACCGTCCTCAAGGCCAGCAAACCTGCAACAGCGGTGATCAGCGGCACGGTCAAGGACCTGACCGGGCGCAGCAGCCCGCTGTCGTTCAAGCAGATTACCGAACCGGGCGCGGTGTACTACATCGCCCAGTTCAAGATCGAACAACCAGAAACCGTCACCTTCGACCTGACCATCGAAACCGGCGGTATCAGCAACTCTCTCAGCTTCAACCAGGAAGTGTTCCCAGGCGAATGATGAATTTCCAGCAACTCGTATTGGCCAGCCACAATGCCGGCAAACTGAAGGAACTCCAGGCCATGCTCGGCCATTCCGTGCAGCTGCACTCGATTGGTGAGTTCAGCCAGGTGGAGCCGGAAGAAACCGGCCTGTCGTTCGTCGAGAACGCCATCCTCAAAGCGCGCAACGCCGCCCGCATTTCCGGCCTGCCGGCCTTGGCCGATGACTCTGGCCTGGCGGTGGACTTCCTCGGCGGCGCGCCGGGCATCTACTCGGCGCGCTATGCCGATGGCAAAGGTGACGCGGCAAACAATGCCAAGCTGCTCGAAGCCTTGAAAGACGTGCCTGAAGCTGAGCGCAGTGCACAGTTCGTCTGCGTTCTGGCGCTGGTGCGCCACGCCGACGACCCATTGCCGATCCTGTGCGAAGGCCTGTGGCACGGGCGCATCCTGTTCGAGGCCAGCGGCGAGCAGGGCTTTGGCTACGACCCGCTGTTCTGGGTACCGGAGCGCAACTGCTCCAGCGCCGATCTAGCCCCAGCAGACAAGAACCAGCTCAGCCACCGCGCCCGTGCCATGGCCCTGCTGCGCAAACGTCTGGGCCTGGCATGATCGAAATGCTGTCGCCCCCCGGCGCGGCAGGCTTTAGCAGCCTGCCGCCGCTGGCGCTGTACATCCACATTCCGTGGTGCGTACGCAAATGCCCTTATTGCGACTTCAACTCCCACGCAGCCGGGCCTGAACTACCGGAAGATGCCTACGTCACAGCCCTGCTCGACGACCTCGACCAGGAACTGGCTGCCGTACAAGGTCGCCCGATCAGCTCGATCTTCTTCGGTGGCGGTACGCCAAGCCTGTTCAGTGCCAACGCCCTTGGCCGGCTACTGCGTGGCATAGAGCAACGTATTCCGTTCGCGCCAGACATCGAGATCACCCTCGAAGCCAACCCGGGCACCTTCGAGCAGGACAAGTTCAAGGCCTACCGGCAGACCGGCATCAACCGTCTTTCGATCGGTGTGCAGAGCTTCCAGCCTGCCAAGCTGGAGGCACTGGGGCGCATCCACAATGGCGACGAAGCGGTTCGGGCCGCCGACATGGCGCGCGCGGCCGGTTTCGACAATTTCAACATGGACCTGATGCACGGCCTGCCCGACCAGTCGCTGGACGATGCGCTGGGTGACCTGCGCCAGGCCATCGATCTGGGGCCGACCCACCTGTCGTGGTATCAGCTGACCGTGGAGCCGAACACGGTGTTCTGGAACCAGCCGCCAGAGCTGCCCGAAGACGACATCCTCTGGGATATTCAGGAAGCCGGCCAAGCGCTGATGGCCGAGCACGGCTACCGCCAGTACGAGGTATCGGCCTACGCCCAGGCAGGCCGCGCCGCCCGGCACAACCTCAACTACTGGCGCTTCGGTGACTTCATCGGCATTGGCGCTGGCGCTCACGGCAAGCTCACCTTTGCCGACGGGCGCATCCTGCGTACCTGGAAGACCCGCCTGCCCAAGGATTACCTGAACCTGGCCAAGCCGTTCAAGGCCGGCGAGAAGCTGCTGCCAGTCGATGAACTGCCGTTCGAGTTCCTGATGAACGCCCTGCGCCTGACCGATGGCGTGGAAGCCGAACTGTTCACCCAACGCACCGGCTTGCCACTGTCACAGCTGCAGGAAGCACGCCGTGCCGCCGAACAAAAGGGCCTTTTGCAGGTCGAACCGGATCGACTGGTAGCCACGCCGAGGGGCCAGTTGTTCCTCAATGACCTGCTGCAGTATTTCTTGACCTAAGGATGACCCATGGATCTGGTACTTGATCTGCTCGCGACGGTTTCCCGCTGGAGCCGCAGCAACCTGTCGGAGATTTCACTGGCCTTGGTAGGCTGCCTGCTGGTGCTGTTCGGCACCGATGTCAAAGCCTGGGCCGAGCAGCGCCTGGGCGGCCTCGCGGGCGCCCTGCGCGTGCCGTTCATGGCGCTGATGGTCATGATCGGTAGCGGTGCTGCGCTGATCTATGCCACACCGTGGGTGGTGAAGGGGCTCAGCCAGTTCAACAACTATGCGTTGGCGCCTGTGTTGCTGGTGGTGCTGGTATTGATTGGCGTGGTGGCGGATCGCCGAGGCTGAGCCAATGGCCCCGGGCCCTTGTAGGAGCGGGTTCACCCGCGAAAGGGCCGGCCGTGCTGGCCAATCTCCACCCGCCGTTCACCGTTGCCGCCACTACCGTATTCGCGGGTGAACCCGCTCCTACAAAGAAAAAACCGCCCTTCTCAAGGCGGTTTTTTTTCGCCTGCATTCCTGCAAGCATCGGCACATCGAGAAGCCGTATCAGCCGCTCAATCGACCTTCTCGAACTTCAAGTCCCACACCCCGTGCCCCAGCCGCTCACCGCGGCGTTCGAACTTGGTGATCGGGCGCTCTTCGGGGCGCGGCACATAGGTGCCGTCTGCCGCACGGTTGCGATAGCCAGGAGCTGCGCTCATCACCTCCAGCATGTACTCGGCATACGGCTCCCAATCGGTGGCCATGTGGAACACACCACCAGGCTTGAGCTTGCGACGTACCAGCTCGGCGAACTCCAGCTGGACGATGCGGCGCTTGTGGTGACGCGCCTTGTGCCATGGGTCTGGGAAGAACAGCATCAGCCGATCAAGGCTGTTATCCGCCACGCAGCGGTTCAGCACTTCGATAGCATCGCAGTCATACACCCGCAGGTTTTTCAGCCCCTGGGTCAGCACGCCATTGAGCAGCGCGCCAACACCCGGGCGGTGCACTTCCACACCGATGAAGTCCTGCTCAGGTGCGGCAGCGGCCATTTCCAGCAGGGAATGGCCCATACCGAAGCCGATCTCCAAGGTGCGCGGGGCCGAACGGCCGAACACCTGGTCGTAGTCCACCGGGCTGTCAGCCAGTGGCAGGATGTACAGCGGGCCGCCTTGGTCCAGGCCGCGTTGCTGGCCTTCGGTCATGCGCCCGGCACGCATCACGAAGCTCTTGATGCGGCGGTGTGGGCGGGCTTCGCCGTCGGAGGTGATCGGCGTATCGTGCGATTCAGTCATCAGTTGCTCTTACTTGATCAGACCATCCAGCGGCGAAGAGGCGCTGGCATAGAGTTTCTTCGGCATGCGGCCGGCCAGGTAGGCCATGCGACCCGCGACAATGGCGTGTTTCATGGCCTCAGCCATCAGCACCGGCTGCTGGGCGTGGGCGATGGCCGAGTTCATCAGCACTGCCTCACAGCCCATTTCCATGGCGATGGTGGCGTCGGATGCGGTACCCACACCAGCATCGACCAGCACCGGCACCTTGGATTCTTCCAGGATGATCTGCAGGTTGTAGGGGTTGCAGATACCCAGGCCGGTGCCAATCAGGCCAGCCAACGGCATGACCGCGATGCAGCCGACTTCGGCCAGCTGACGGGCGATGATCGGGTCGTCGCTGGTGTAGACCATGACGTCGAAACCTTCCTTGACCAGCACTTCGGCGGCCTTGAGGGTTTCGATCACGTTGGGGAACAGGGTTTTCTGGTCGGCCAGCACTTCCAGCTTCACCAACGTCCGGGACTCGTGCGATTTGCGCCCATCGAGCAGTTCGCGGGCCAGACGGCAAGTGCGTACCGCTTCCACCGCGTCAAAGCAGCCTGCAGTGTTCGGCAGGATGGTGTACTTGTCGGGCGACAGTACATCGAGCAGGTTCGGCTCGCCCGCGTTCTGGCCAAGGTTGGTGCGGCGCACAGCGACGGTGACGATTTCGGCACCCGAGGCCTCGGTGGCCAGGCGGGTTTCTTCCATGTCACGGTACTTGCCGGTACCGACCAGCAGGCGCGACTGGAAAGTACGCCCGGCCAGGGTGAAGGGCTTGTCGCTACGAACGTTGCTCATCGTTGTTCCTCGGGAAAAGGTTGCAGGGCTTGCTTGTGAACCGCCGGGCTGCTGTCAGCCGCCACCGATGGCGTGGACCACTTCGACCTGGTCGCCGTCATTCAGCAGCGTGCTGTCGTGCTGGCTACGCGGCACGATATCCAGGTTCAGTTCCACTGCAACACGGCGCCCGGTCAGTTCCAGGCGCGCCAGCAGGGCTGCAACGCTTTCGCCGGCAGGCAGTTCGTAAGGTTCACCGTTCAATTTAATGCGCATGCGCACGGCCACCATTGTTCTTTGGGGCCAGCATTCTAGCGCCGAACCGCCCTGCAACCCAAGGGCGGTGCGCGCCATTAGTCGTGATTGTGGACCACTCGGTCAGCCCAGCCGCCAGGCTGCCAGGCCCAGGCACAGCCAGCCGACAAGGAAGCACAAGCCACCAATCGGGGTGATGATGCCAAGCTTGCCAAGGCCACTGAGGGTCAGCAGGTACAGGCTGCCAGAGAACAGCACGATGCCCAACGCAAACAGGCCGCCAGCCCACCCGACCAGGCGCCCGGGTAGGTGCGCCGAGAGCACCGCAACGCCGAAGATCGCCAAGGCATGGACCAGTTGGTAAGTCACGCCGGTATGGAAGATTGCCAGGTAGTCAGCCGTCAGCCGGTTTTTCAGGCCATGAGCGGCGAAGGCGCCCAGGGCGACACCGGTAAAGCCAAAAAAGGCGGCAAGCATCAGGAAGCTGCGAAGCATGGGACGACTCCTTGTATCGGGTCTGTATAATGGCCCCTTCCACCCTTAGGGCCAAGCCATCGACATGCTGTCAACGCTTATCCGTCGCCTCTCCCGCGCCCTGCTCTGGTTCGTTGCCGGCAGCATCGTGCTGGTGCTGGTGTTCCGCTGGGTACCACCGCCCGGCACGGCGCTGATGGTCGAGCGCAAGGTACAGTCTTGGGTGAATGGTGAACCGATCGACCTGCAGCGCGACTGGGAGCCTTGGGAGAACATCTCTGATGAGCTCAAGGTTGCAGTCATTGCTGGCGAGGACCAGAAGTTCGCCAACCACTGGGGCTTCGACCTCCCGGCCATTCAGGCGGCGCTGGCCCACAACGAGCGCGGTGGCAACATTCGCGGCGCCAGCACCCTGACCCAACAAGTGGCCAAGAACCTGTTTCTGTGGTCAGGCCGCAGCTGGTTTCGCAAGGGGCTGGAGGCCTGGTTCACCGCACTGATTGAGCTGTTCTGGTCGAAGGAGCGGATTCTCGAGGTCTATTTGAACAGCGCCGAGTGGGGCAAGGGCGTGTTTGGTGCCCAGGCGGCGGCGCGTTATCACTTTGGTGTCGACGCCAGCCGGCTCAGCCGCCAGCAGGCGGCGCAGCTGGCTGCGGTGCTGCCTAGCCCAATCAAATGGAGTGCCAGCCGGCCGAGTGCCTACGTGGCCAGCCGGGCCGGCTGGATTCGCCGGCAGATGAGCCAGTTGGGTGGGCCCAGCTACCTGATGCAGCTGGACTCCTCCAGAAAGCTTTGAATGCAGGCCCGGCCCTTTCGCGGGTAAACCCGCTCCTACGGGCAACCGCGTGCCCGGCCTCCTCGCGGGCAAACCCGCGCCTACGGGCAACCGCATCCCCCAGCCTCCTCGCGGGCAAACCCGCGCCTACAGGCAACCGCATCCCCTGTAGGAGCGGGTTTACCCGCGAAGAGGCCGGCAAAGCCAGCACAAACAAAAAAGCCGCTCACCCCATAGGGCCAGCGGCTTTTCTTTACAACCCAGACTCGATCAGGCAGCGATCAGTGCCTTGACCTTGTTCATCGCATTCTTTTCCAGCTGGCGAATACGCTCAGCCGATACGCTGTACTTGTCTGCCAGTTCATGCAGCGTGGCCTTCTCTTCCGCCAGCCAACGCTGATAGAGAATGTCGCGGCTACGCTCGTCCAGACCTTGCAGCGCTTCGTGCAGGTTGCTGGTGGAGTTGTCACTCCAGTCGGCATCCTCCAACTGCACCGCTGGATCGTAACGGTGGTCTTCCAGGTAATGCGCAGGCGACTGGAAGGCGCTGTCGTCGTCAGCTTCCGCTGCCGGATCGAAGGCCATGTCCTGGCCGCTAAGGCGGCTTTCCATCTCGCGCACTTCGCGCGGCTCGACGCCAAGGCTTTCCGCCACGCGATGCACTTCGTCGTTGTTCAGCCACGCCAGGCGCTTCTTCTGGCTACGCAGGTTGAAGAACAGCTTGCGCTGAGCCTTGGTGGTAGCCACTTTGACGATGCGCCAGTTGCGCAGAATGAACTCGTGGATCTCTGCCTTGATCCAGTGCACAGCGAACGACACCAGGCGCACACCCATTTCAGGGTTGAAGCGCTTGACGGCTTTCATCAGGCCGACATTGCCTTCCTGGATCAGGTCAGCCTGGGCCAACCCGTAGCCGGCGTAACTACGGGCGATATGTACGACGAAACGCAGGTGGGCCATCACCATCTGACGAGCGGCCTCGACATCCTGCTCATAATAGAGACGCTCGCCCAGATCACGCTCCTGCTCGACCGTCAGCAGCGGGATGCTGTTGACCGTGTGCACATAGGCTTCCAGGTTTGCACCGGGTACCAGGGCATAGGCAGGTTGCAACGATGTGGTCATTCAAGAACCTCCGACTTACAAAACTCGCACCTTGTGGGCGCTGCCAACATTGACCTGGAACGACGGTACAAGTTCCGCAGTGAAGAAAATGTCAATGCTGGCACGTAAAAACTATCGCGGCGCCAGCTCGTTCAAGTGGCGGGCGACTGCAATCCATGCACCGATATACCCCAACAACACTGCTCCGATCAAGAGCGACAGACCATCGGAAGCCGGAACGCCGCCCAGGGCGAAGTCACTGCCATACAGCCCGGAAAGCCCTACCACCGCCTCGTTCAGCCAGTTCAGGCCAAACGCCAGGATGCCCCACGCCAGCAGGCCTGCGCCCAGGCCATACAGGGCGCCCATGTACAGGAACGGCCGGCGCACGTAGGCGTCGGTGCCGCCGACCAGCTTGATCACTTCGATCTCGATACGACGGTTTTCAATGTGTAGACGAATTGTGTTACCGATTACTAACAGCAGGGCAGAAATCAGCATCACGGCCAGGCCGAAGACGAAGCGGTCACCCAGCTTGAGGATAGCTGCCAGGCGCTCGACCCAGACCAGGTCCAGTTGCGCCACGTCCACCCGCGGCAGCTCCGACAGGCGCTGACGCAAGGCGTCCAGGGCCGGCTTGTCGACCTCGGTCGGGGTTACCACCACCACACCCGGCAGTGGGTTGTCTGGCAGTTCGCGCAAGGCCTCGCCCAGGCCGGATTGCTGCTGGAACTCCTCCAGGGCCTGCTCGCGGCTGACATACTGAGCGTCCGCCACGCCAGGCATGCCCTTGATCTCGTCGCGCAGCGCTTCGCCATCGCGGCTGCCGGCATCAAGCTTGAGGTACAGCGAAATCTGCGCAGCGCGCTGCCACGAACCGCCAAGCTGTTCGACGTTCTTCAGCAACAAGGACAGGCCCATCGGCATGCTCAGCGCCACGGCCATGACCAGGCAAGTGAAGAAGCTGCCGATCGGCTGCTTGCCCAGGCGGCGCAGGCTGTCGGCCAAGCTGGCACGGTGGCTTTCCAGCCAGGCATGCAGCAGGGTGCGGAAGTCCGGGCCATCATCGTCTTCACCGCGCTTTTTCTTCGCAGGTTGCGGATCGGCCGGTTTCGGTGCGACCCGCTCGGAAACCTTCGGCGTGCGTGTAGTGTTCATTGCCCGGCCTCCCCATCGCCGATCAAGCGGCCGCGTTGCAAGGTCAGCATGCGGTGGCGCATGCGCGCGATCAGTGCCAGGTCGTGGCTGGCGATCAATACCGTCGTGCCCAGGCGGTTGATGTCCTCGAACACGCCCATGATCTCTGCAGCCAGGCGCGGGTCGAGGTTACCGGTGGGTTCGTCGGCCAGCAGCAGAGCCGGCTGGTGAACGATGGCGCGGGCGATACCCACCCGTTGCTGCTGCCCGGTGGACAGGTCGGCCGGGAACAGCTCGCCCTTGTCGGACAGCGATACACGCTCCAGGGCCGAGTCCACGCGCTTGGCGATCTCGACCTTGGACAGGCCGAGAATCTGCAGCGGCAAGGCAATGTTGTTGAACACGGTGCGGTCGAACAACAACTGGTGGTTCTGGAACACCACGCCGATTTGCCGGCGCAGGAACGGGATTTGCGCATTGCTGATCTGGCCCAGGTCCTGCCCTGCCAGCATCAGCTTGCCGCTGGTCGGGCGCTCCATGGCCAGCAACAGGCGCAGCAGGGTGCTCTTGCCTGCGCCCGAGTGGCCGGTGACGAACAGGAATTCGCCCCGGCGCGCCCGGAAACTCAGCTCATGCAACCCCACATGACCGTTGGGATAGCGCTTGGCAACCTGCTCGAATCGGATCATGGTCAATCTCGCTCGGCGAACAGAGCCTTGACGAACGGCTCGGCTTCGAAGGTACGCAGGTCGTCGATGCCTTCACCGACGCCGATGAAACGGATCGGGATGTTGAACTGCTTGGCCAGGGCGAAGATCACCCCGCCCTTGGCAGTGCCGTCCAGCTTGGTCAGGGCCAGGCCGGTCAGCTCGACGCTCTGGTTGAAGTACTTGGCCTGACTGATGGCGTTCTGGCCGGTGCCGGCGTCAAGCACCAGCAGCACCTCGTGCGGCGCCTCAACGTCGAGCTTGCCGATGACACGGCGGACCTTCTTCAGCTCTTCCATCAGGTTGTCTTTGGTGTGCAGGCGGCCGGCAGTGTCGGCGATCAGCACGTCGACGCCACGGGCCTTGGCGGCCTGCACGGCATCGAAGATGACCGAAGCAGAGTCGGCACCCGTGTGCTGGGCGATCACCGGAATCTGGTTACGCTCGCCCCACACCTGCAACTGCTCGACCGCGGCGGCGCGGAAGGTATCACCGGCAGCCAGCATGACCTTCTTGCCTTCCAGTTGCAGCTTTTTCGCCAGCTTGCCAATGGTGGTGGTCTTGCCGGCGCCGTTCACGCCAACCACAAGGATCACATAGGGTTTGTTCTGGGCCTGTACGTTCAGCGGCTGCTCGACCGGGCGCAGCAGCGCTGCCAGTTCTTCCTGCAACGATTTGTACAGGGCATCGGCATCGGCCAACTGCTTGCGCGCGACCTTCTGGGTCAGGTTCTGGACAATGGCCGAGGTAGCCTCCACACCCACGTCGGCAGTCAGCAGGCGCGTCTCGATTTCGTCGAGCAGGTCGTCGTCGATGACCTTCTTGCCGAGGAACAGGCTGGCCATGCCCTCGCCGATGCTGGCACTGGTCTTGGACAGGCCTTGCTTGAGGCGCGCGAAGAAGCCGGGCTTGGCCTGTTCGACGGGTGCAGCAACAGGCGCCGCCGGGGCGGGTACCGCGCGTTCCGGGATTGCGGGCGGTGCCTTCGGCTCCAGGTCCGGCACCAGGGCCACGGGCTCTTCGGCAACCGGCAGCACCAGGTTGCTGACCGGCGCTGCGGCCTCGACAGGGGCAGACTCGACAGGGGCCGCCTGCAAGGGCATGGACGCAACCGGCTGCGGTGCAGGCGCCACAAGCGGCTGGGATGCGACCGGCTCTGGCTCAGGCGCCTGCAACGGCTGCGACGCCACCGGTTCAGGGACGGGGGCCTCGACTACCGGGGGCCGGGCCGGTGCGGCGACCGGCTGCGGCTCAGCCAGCTGTGGGGCAGCAGGGGCCTGAACGGGTTCGGGGGCCTGTGGCGCTTCGGCGGCAGATCCCTCGACCGGAGCGGCTGCAGACTGCTCGACAGCGGGGGGTTCATGCGCGGGCACGCCCGCTCCCGCAGGTGGCTGCGGCTTCTTGCGAAACCAGCTGAACAGGCCTTTCTTCTCACCAGCCTCGGCCGGCGCTTTTTTGTCGTCGTTGGAACCAAACATGGAAGACGGCTATCTCAGGGTAGCGATAGGCCAGCTATGGCCAATCGGGAATTCTCTCTACGCAGAACAGACTATCTTGAAGCCGGCTGGTTCATGCGCAACGTTTTGACTTAGTGTCCTGTGGGCCAGAACGGCGACAGGCATGGTCGCCAGGCAACCGGATCAGTATCCTAGCACCTCCTGGCCCGCCGACGCTAAACCCAGCGGGCCGCCGAACAGGTTAAACACCGTATGAACGCTCTAGCCCGCCGCGCCGCTGGCCTGTTGCTCGGCACGCTGTGCCTGCCGCTCGCGGCCTTGGCCGCCGATGTGCAACCCACCCACGAATTCATCCTCGACAATGGCCTGAAGGTCGTGGTCCGCGAAGACCATCGCGCCCCGGTGGTGGTCTCGCAGATCTGGTACAAGGTCGGCTCCAGCTACGAGACCCCGGGCCAGACCGGCTTGTCCCATGCGTTGGAACACATGATGTTCAAGGGCAGCGCCAAGGTCGGCCCCGGCGAGGCCTCGCGCATTCTGCGTGACCTCGGCGCCGATGAAAACGCCTTCACCAGCGACGACTACACCGCCTATTACCAAGTGCTGGCCCGCGACCGCCTGCCGGTAGCCCTGGAACTGGAGGCGGACCGCCTGGCCAGCCTGCGCCTGCCTGCCGACGAGTTCAGCCGCGAAATCGAGGTCATCAAGGAAGAACGCCGCCTGCGCACCGACGACCAGCCCAATGCCAAGGCATTCGAGCTGTTCCGCGCCATGGCCTACCCGGCCAGCGGCTACCACACGCCGACCATTGGCTGGATGGCCGACCTGGAGCGCATGAAGGTCGAGGAACTGCGCCACTGGTACGAGTCCTGGTACGCCCCCAACAACGCCACCCTGGTGGTGGTCGGTGATGTCACCGCCGACGAGGTCAAGGGCCTGGCGCAGAAGTATTTCGGCAATATTCCCAAGCGCGCCGTACCGCCAGCCAAGCTGCCTCTGGAGCTGGCCGAACCTGGTTGGCGCCAGTTGACCCTGCACGTACGAACCCAGCTGCCAAGCCTGATCTACGGCTTCAACGTGCCCGGCCTGCCCACCGCCAAGGACCCTCGGACGGTGCACGCCCTGCGCCTGATCTCGGCACTGCTCGACGGCGGCTACAGCGCCCGCATGCCAGCCCGCCTGGAGCGTGGCCAGGAACTGGTGGCCGGTGCGTCGTCCAGCTACAACGCCTTCACCCGCGGCGACAGCCTGTTCCTGATCTCGGCGACGCCGAATGTGCAGAAGCAGAAAACCCTCGCCGACGTCGAGAAAGGCATCTGGCAGCTGCTTGAAGAACTCAAGAGCACGCCGCCCAGCGCCGAAGAGCTGGAACGCGTACGCGCCCAGGTCATCGCCGGCCTGGTCTACGACCGCGACTCCATCAGCAGCCAGGCCACCACCATCGGCCAGCTGGAAACCGTCGGTCTGTCCTGGAAGCTGATCGACAGCGAACTGGACGAGCTCAAGCGCGTCACCCCGCAGGACATCCAGAACGCCGCGCGCACCTACTTCACCCGCGAACGCCTGAGCGTTGCCCATGTACTGCCCGAGGAGTCCGCCCATGAGTGATCGCCGCGCACCACGCCCAACCCTGCTGGCCACGGGCATTCGCGCCCTGGCGCTGGCGGCAGTGCTGGCCGCTCCGGCCATGGCCGATAACGCTGCCAAGGCCGACAGCAGCGCAGCCCGCCCGGCCAACACCTTGCAGTCGCTGGCCGAACTGAATGGCAAGGCACCCAGCCGGCGTCAGCTGAACATCCAGCACTGGAACACCGCCGAAGGTGCCCGGGTGCTGTTCGTCGAGGCCCGCGAACTGCCCATGTTCGACCTGCGCGTCACCTTCGCTGCCGGCAGCAGCCAGGACGGCGGCACGCCAGGCCTGGCCGCTCTGACCAACGCCATGCTCAACGAGGGCGTGGCCGGCAAGGACGTCACCGCCATCGCCGAGGGCTTCGAAGGCCTGGGCGCAGACTTTGGCAACGGTTCCTACCGCGACATGGCCGTCGCATCGCTGCGCAGTCTCAGTGCCAAGGACAAGCGCGAACCGGCCCTCAAACTGTTTACAGAGGTGGCGGGCAAGCCAACATTCCCCGAGGATGCCCTCAAGCGCATCAAGAACCAGATGCTGGCTGGCTTCGAATATGAGAAACAAAACCCCGGCAAGATCGCCGGCAAGGCCCTTTTCGGCAAGCTCTATGGCGACCACCCCTACGCCCACCCAAGCGACGGCACCGCAGAGAGCATCACGGGCATAAGCCTTGCCCAGCTGCGCGCGTTCCACGCCAAGGCCTATACCGGCGGCAATGCGGTAATCGCCCTGGTCGGCGACCTCAGCCGTGCAGAGGCCGAAGCCATCGCCGCACAGGTGTCTGCCGGCCTGCCCAAGGGCCCTGCGCTGGCCGCACCGGCCCAACCCACAGACGCCAAGGCCGGCCTGACCCACATCGACTTCCCGTCCAAGCAGACCCACCTGATGCTGGCCGAACTGGGGATCGACCGCCAGGACCCGGATTGGCCAGCCCTGTCGCTGGGCAACCAGATCCTTGGCGGTGGCGCCTTCGGTACCCGGCTGATGAGCGAGGTGCGAGAGAAGCGCGGCCTGACCTACGGCGTTTACTCGGTATTCAGCCCGATGCAGGTACGCGGCCCGTTCATGATCAACCTGCAAACCCGTGCCGAGCTCAGCGAAGGTACGCTCAAGCTGGTGCAAGGCATTCTCGCCGACTACCTGAAGACGGGCCCTACCCAACAGGAACTGGACGATGCCAAGCGCGAGCTGGCCGGCAGCTTCCCGCTGTCCAACGCCAGTAATGCCAGCATCGTCGGCCAACTGGGCGCGATCGGCTTCTACAACTTGCCGCTGACCTGGCTAGAGGACTTCATGCAACAGTCCCAGGCCCTTACCGTCGAACAGGTCAAGGCAGCCATGAACAAACACCTGTCAGCCGATAAACTGGTGATCGTCACCGTTGGCCCGAAAGTGCCACAAAAACCGCTGCCAGCACCCACTGACAAGCCCTCCGAGCAACCGCTCGGGGTACCGGAGCACTAATGCCAAGATCCACCCCTCCCGCCCGCCCGCAAGCGGGCCAAAGCAAGGGCCAGGGCCACCTGCGCATCATCGCCGGCGAGTGGCGCAGCCGCCGCCTGGCGGTGCCGGAAGGCGAAGGCCTGCGGCCAACGCCTGACCGCGTACGGGAAACCGTATTCAACTGGCTGGCACCCTACATCGAGGGCGCCCGCGTGCTGGACGCCTTCACCGGCAGCGGTGCCTTGGTGCTCGAAGCCCTGTCCCGTGGGGCCGAGGATGCCGTGGCGCTGGACAGCAACCCTGCGGCCATCGCCAACCTGAAGAACAACCTCGAAGTCCTGCGCTGTCCCCGCGGGCAAATTCTGCAAACCGACGCCCTGCGCTATCTGCAAGGCCCGGCCAAGCAGCAGTTCGATGTCGTGTTCCTCGACCCGCCGTTCCACCAGGACCTGCTGGCCAACACCTGCAACATGCTGGAGCAGCATCAGTGGTTGAGCGAGCAGGCATGGGTCTACACAGAAAGCGAAGCGGCACCCTCGACCTTGCAGCTGCCAGGCAACTGGCGCCTGCACCGCGAGAAGAAGACCGGCCAGGTGCACTACGCACTCTGGCAGCGGGGCTGATTACCCGCGGGTTGCGTGTACTTAGTTACCGCACCCCATCTGCGCCATGGTTGAAGCTGCTCCTTCATTTCCTGAAGGAGCAGTTCAACCATGGCCGAACACCCCTCCCCGCCGCTAATGGCAGGCTCGAAAGGTTCTTTTACCCTCGCCAACGGCCTGCACGTCTGCCTGCGTGAAGACCACCGTGCGCCACTGGTCAGCGTGCAGCTGTGGTACCACGTAGGCTCCAGCTACGAACCTGAAGGCCACACCGGCCTGTCCCATGCCTTGGAGCATCTACTGTTCGAGGGCAGCAGCAAGCTGGCGCCTGGCCAGTACTCAACCCTCATGACCCGCTTGGGCGGCGACCCGAATGCATTCACCTATGCGGATGCCACGGTATTTCCGCTCACCTTGCCAACCCGCCACCTGGAAATTGCCCTGGAGGCCATGGCTGATGTCATGGCCAGTGCCACCCTCGGCGATACGCCCTTTGCTCGGGAACTGGCAGTGGTCATGGCTGAGCGGCGCGAGGCAGTGGACAACAATCCTTGGGCATTGGCACTGGAGCATCACGACTTGCTGGCTTACGGCAATAGTGGCCATGGCACGCCTGTCATTGGCCACCTGTCAGATCTGGAGAGCCTCACGCCAGCCGCAGCGCGTACCTGGTACCAGACCTGGTATCACCCCAACAATGCCACCCTCGCCGTGGCCGGCGACATCAGCCTGCTACAACTGCAAACCTTGGTGACGCGCCACTTTGCGGCAATCCCCGCCCATCGCTTGCCGATACAGCCCTTACCCACGGGGCCCTCCTCCCAGGGCCGGCGTTTTCAGACGCTGCGCCTGCCAGGCTTGCACAACGGCGCGATCATAAGCTTCAAACTACCCAGCCAGCGTACCGCGCAGTCTGCCAGGCAGGCCTACGCACTGCGTCTACTTCCCGATCTGCTTGCCAACGGCTACAGCAGCATCCTCCAGCGCAGGCTGCTGCTGGACGAACCCATCCTGCAATACATGAAAGCGACCTATGAACCCTGGCAGCGCGGTGACAGCCTGCTGACCCTTTACGCGTTCTGCAGCCCACACGTAACCCCTGAGACCGCGGCCGAGCGGCTGATGCAGGAGATCGAAGCGTTTCGCCAGTCAGCGCCAGCCAAGGAACACCTGCAACGTGCCAAGGCTCGTCTGCTGGCCAGGCTGATTTTCGAACGGGACGACATTGCCGAACAGGCCCAAACCATGGGTAAACAGGCCGCCTGTGGCTTGCCGGTCATTTCGCTCGAGGAAGAACAACAGGCCATCGAGACCGTGACAGCCGAGCAGGTAGGCCTGGCTGCCTATGAATTCCTCACCGATTCCCGTGCAGCCTTCACGTTCACGCACCACAAGGAAAGCGCTCATGACTGACTCAACGACCCCGCAACAGCCTGCCGGAGCCAACAACCTTTACGGCGGGCTGCTCTCTGCCCAGGGGCTTGACCTGGACCAGTTCGAAACCATCCATACACCGGTTCAAGCGTGGAAGACGACTGCGGGCACGGACGTCAAATTCGTTGAAGCACGGGAACTGCCAATCGTTGACGTGATACTACGGTTCAAGGCCGGCACTACGCAGGACACTCTGTACCCTGGCCTGGCAGCCTTGACGCTCTCCATGCTCGATGAGGGTAGCCAGGCCTACACGGCTGCCCAGCAGGCTGAGCACCTGGAGCGCCTGGGCGCGGTCATGGAAAAACAAGTACGTCTGGAACATGCGACGCTGCGCCTGCGCAGCCTTAGCCCTCCTTCTTTGCTCGACCCAGCCTTGGCGCTGCTTACCGACCTCGTTGCCCACCCTGTCTTCCACCCAATGGCCCTGACCAAGATCAAGCGCCAGTTGCTGCAAAACCATGCATCGCGCGAGCGGCTACCCATTTTCAGAGCACGTAGCGAAGTCTTCCGCCACCTGTTCAACGGGCATCCTTACGGCAACCCTCTGGGCAGCACCGCTCAAGGTATCGAGGCCATTACCCCTGAGGGCTTGCGGTCATTCCACCAACGCGCCTACTGCGCCAGCAACCTTGAGATGGTCGTGGTAGGCGACCTTTCCCTTGCACAAGCCCAAGCCATCTCACAGCAGATCAGCCAGGCCCTGCCGCAAGGCTGGTCGGCCACCGAACTGCCGGCAGCCCCATCGGCCCCCAGCGCGACGATAGCCGTCGAACAGGCCGGTGCCAGCAGTGCGGTCCTGCTGGCACTGCCCATGAACGTACCCGCCAACGATCCGGAGTTTCTGGCCCTGACCTTGGCAAGTGCTGTTCTGGGAGAGGGCCTCGAGTCGCGCTTGATGGTGGAGTTGCGCCAACGACGCGGCCTGACCTACGGCGTGCACACGCATGTATTGCCATTGAGTGCAGGCGGCCTGTTCACCGTGGAATGGGAGGTTGCGCCCCAGCATGTGCAGGGCACGCAGGCACTGGTAGAAACCCTGCTGCAGGCGTTCATCGACCAAGGGCCCACCCAGCTGGAGCTGCAACTGGCACGCAAACAGCTGGAAGGGCAGTTGCTGCGAGGGATCGCACAGAACAGGCAACTGGCAACACTGCTGACGGAAGTAACCCATCAGCGGCAACCTGCCGATCATCTCGACACGTACAGCGCCCGTATTGCCGAGCTTACCCCGGCAGATGTCCGAGCCGTCATGCAGCGCCGGCTGGCCCTGAGCCGCAAGGTACTTGTCAGTGTCGGACCAGGCGTTCAGCAACAGCCGCTGCCAGCCCCCGACCAATAGCGCAGGTACTGTGGCGCTGTTTCGTGGCAAGCTAGCAAGGCACATCATGAGCCACCCAGCATGCCCAGCCACAACGCCACATTCCGTCCGGCCATCGGCCTGTCCAATCCCCACCTGCAGACCCTGTGGGGGCCACTCTGGCGCAAGCTGCCTGAGCTGCAGCGTGAACGCGAGCGACTGTGGCTGGCCGACGGCGACTTCATCGATCTGGACTGGCATGGCCCGCACCAACCCCATGCGCCACTGGTACTGGTGCTGCATGGGCTGACCGGCTCGTCTCACTCGCCTTACGTGAAAGGCTTGCAGCAAGCGCTGCAAGGTCGCGGCTGGGCCAGTGTGGCAGTGAACTGGCGAGGTTGTTCAGGCGAGCCCAACCTGTTGCCGCGCAGCTACCATTCCGGCGCCAGCGAAGACCTGGCGGAAATTGTCAGCCATCTTCGCGCCCAGCGCCCGCTGGCGCCGCTGTATGCAGTGGGTTATTCGCTGGGTGGCAATGTATTGTTGAAATACTTGGGTGAGAGCGGCGTCGCCAGCCAACTGGAGGCAGCGGCTGCAGTTTCGGTGCCGTTTCGCCTGGACCACTGCGCCGACCGTATCGGCCAAGGGTTCTCCAAGGTGTATCAGGCGCATTTCATGCGCGAGATGCTGGCGTATGTTCGGCTCAAGCAGCGGCACTTCCACGACCAGGGCCAGCATGAACAGCTGGCGACACTGGAGCGCCTGGGCCAACTCACCAACTTGCGCACATTCTGGGACTTCGACGGTAAAGTCACTGCACCGCTCAATGGCTTTCGCGATGCGCACGACTACTATCGTCGCTCATCCAGCCACTTCTTCCTCGGCCAGAACCGCACGCCAACGCTGATCATCCATTCCAGCGATGACCCCTTCGTGTCCAACCACAGCCTGCCGACGGCCCGTGAACTGTCACCACAAACCCGCTTCGAACTGCATGACCGCGGTGGGCATGTGGGCTTTGTCGATGGCAGCCTGCGAAATCCGGGGTACTACCTGGAACGACGGATTCCGCAGTGGCTGGTGGACGGTAGCTAGCGCTCGAATGCGTAAAGGCTGCGCGTCCCCTGTGGGAGCGGGCATGCCCGCGTACACCGGCATTGCCGGTGCCAACCACCGCGGGGCCCGCTCCTACAGGGGCTCAACCCAATCTGCTTACTCGCCGGTGGCCACAGCATGCTGCGGGTTGTTGATCCACTCGCTCCACGACCCCGCATACAGCTTGCCCAGCGGGTACCCCGCCAGCGCCATTGCGAACAGGTTATGACAAGCGGTTACCCCAGACCCGCAATAAGACACCAACTGCTCCGGCGCCCGTCCACCCAGCTTTTCGGCAAAACGCTGCTTTAGCTGATCCGCCGGCAAAAAACGCCCGTCAGCCCCCAGGTTGTCGGTAAACGCCGCGCACTGGGCCCCGGGAATATGCCCTGCCACCGGGTCAATCGGCTCCACTTCACCGAGAAAACGCGGCAAGGCACGCGCATCGATCAAGGTCAGGTCTGCAGTACCAAGGCGCTTGCCCAGATGGTCGGCATCGATCAGCAGCTTCGCGTCAGGTTCACCACTGAAAGTGCCCTCACGTTTGGGCGGCGGGTCCAGGCTCAACGGCAGGTGCGCCGCGTGCCAGGCCTTCAGGCCACCGTCGAGAATCGCCACACCGCTGCGTTTGCCCAGCCAGACCAGTAGCCACCAGGCGCGGGCGGCAAAGGCGCCGGGGCCGTCGTCATACAGCACCACCTCGCTGTCATTGTCCAGGCCCCACTCTCGCAGGCGCTCGACCAGCCGCTGGGCATCGGGCAGCGGGTGGCGCCCGGTGCGCCCCTTGCTCACCGGCCCGCTGAGATCCCGGTCCAGGTCGGCAAAATGCGCCCCCTCAATATGCCCCTGGGCATAGCTGCGCTGGCCATAGTCCACATCCTCGAGGGCAAAGCGGCAGTCGAGGATCACCAACTTGGGCGAGCCCAGACGCTCGGCCAACTGCTGCGGGGTGATCAATTGCGCAAGGGGCATGACAATCTCCTGATCGATGGCACAAGAGCCCTGGGCTAGTGCTCCAGGGCCTGGTTGAACGGTACATGGAATTCCTGACACAGCGCGTCCACGGCAGGACGGGCATTGTCGGTGACGAAACCGAGCTCCAGCACCAACACCTGATAGACGCCGCGCTTGAAGGCTTCTTCACCCAAGTGCGCGGAATGTTCACGTGTGGTGCTGAGAAAACGTACCCATGATGTCAGCACGATCCAGGCATTGATGGTCAGCGATTCGATCTGCGCCGGCACCATGGCCAGGATCCCTGCCTCGACGAAGCCGCGGTAGATCGCCTGGCCCTGGCGCAGGCAGCGTTCGGAAAAACGCCGGTAACGGGCGGCCAGTTCGGCATCGCTGTCCAGCAGATGTTCCAGGTCACGGTGCAGGAAGCGGTAGTTCCACATCGCCGCCAGCAAGGCCTTGAGGTAGAAGCGCTTGTCTTCCACGGTTGCCGCGCGGCCCTGCGGCGGGCGCAGAAAGCTGTCCACCAGCGCTTCGTACTGGCTGAACAACAGGGCAATGATCGCCTGCTTGTTGGGGAAGTGGTAATACAGGTTGCCGGGCGAGATTTCCATGTGCGCGGCAATGTGGTTGGTACTGACGCTGCGTTCGCCCTGCTGGTTGAACAGCTCCAGGCTGTTCTGCACGATGCGCTCTCGGGTCTTCATGCGCGGGGCCATGCTCAGCTCCCAGTCTGCGGGCTTTCATCAAAGGTTTATCTTACGGCGTATTACAGAAGGAATGCACCGTTGAGCGGCATGGAAAAATTCGCACCATGGTACAAATTAGAGTATAGGCTCTAGGCAACCCCGGCCCGGACTCGACACCACCATGAACTCGCCCAGTGCCTTGCCCCCTCTGCAATTCGACCTCGACCTCGCAACGACGTTCGCGGCCCAGCGCCAGGCCTTTGCCGGTAACCCGCTGCCACCAGCGGCGCAGCGGCGCCAGTGGCTGAAAAGCCTGCGTGAAGCCTTGCTGAGCAGCCAGGCAGAACTGATCGAAGCCATCAGCCAGGATTTTGCCGGGCGCAGCGCCGATGAGACCTTGCTGGCCGAACTGCTACCGTCGGTACAGGGCCTGCGTCACGCCGAAAAGCACTTGCAAAGCTGGATGCGCACCCGCCGACGCCGCGTCGGCCTGGCGTTCCAGCCGGCCAGCGCACAGGTGCGCTATCAACCCTTGGGCGTGGTCGGCATCATCGTGCCGTGGAACTACCCGCTGTTCCTCGCCATCGGCCCGTTGACCTGCGCCCTGGCCGCCGGCAACCGGGTCATGCTCAAGCTTAGCGAGGCCACGCCCGCGACTGGCCTGGCCGTACAGCAACTGCTCGAGCGTGTGTTCCCCACAGACCTGGTCAGCGTTGTGCTCGGTGAGGTCGAGGTGGGCCAGGCCTTCGCCCGCCTGCCGTTCGATCACCTGCTGTTCACCGGTGCCACCAGCGTAGGCCGCCAGGTGATGCAGGCTGCCGCACACAACCTGACCCCGGTCACCCTGGAGCTGGGTGGCAAATCCCCCGCTATTGTTTCTGACGATGTGCCGCTGGACAGCGCCGCCGAGCGCATCGCCTTCGGCAAGACCCTCAACGCCGGCCAGACCTGCGTCGCCCCCGACTACGTACTGGTGCCACGCGAACGGCTGCCCGCCTTCAGCGACGCCTACCAGCGCGCCGTGCACCGACTGTACCCGCGTATTGCCGACAACCCCGACTACACCGCCATCATCAACCCGCGCCAGTTGCAGCGCTTGCAGCACCTGCTGGACGATGCCCGCGCCAAAGGCGCGCAAGTACTCGACTTGTACCCAGGCGAAGCCCCTCAGGGCCGGCGCCTGCCACCACACTTGCTGCTGGACGTGAACGACAGCATGCAGGTGATGCAGGACGAAATCTTCGGCCCGCTATTGCCGTTAGTGCCTTATGACGGCCTCGACCAGGCCTTGGCCTACATCAACCAGCGCCCACGCCCACTGGCGCTGTACTTCTTTGGCTATGACCGCCGCACCCAGGAACATGTGCTGCGTCACACCCACTCCGGCGGTGTGTGCCTGAACGACACCTTGCTGCATGTTGCCCAGGACGATCTGCCCTTCGGCGGCATCGGCCCTTCAGGCATGGGCCACTACCATGGTCATGACGGCTTCCTCACCTTCAGCAAGGCCAAGGCGGTACTTGCCAAGCAACGCTTCAACGCCGCACGGCTGATTTACCCACCTTATGGCAAAGCCTTGCAGCGCCTGGTCTACAAACTGTTCATCCGCTGAGGATCGCACCATGCACCGCCGCGACCTGCTGCGTTTCAGCCTCGGCGCCAGTGCTTTTCTGGCGGGTGCCAGCCTGGTGGGGTGCAGCGTGCAAACCGCCGCGACCGGCTATCAGGTACTCCGTGACGACGACCTGCCACTGCTGCGAGCGCTGATCCCGGTGGTCCTGGCCGGTACACAGGCCACCGAGGCGCCGGTGTTGCGCAGCCTCGACAACAAGCTGGCGGCGTTGTCGCCGGAAATGCTCAAGCTCACCCGGCAATTGTTCGACGTGCTCAGCCTGCCGCTGACTCGCGGCCCGCTGACCGGCGTCTGGGGCAGTTGGGGCCAAGCTGGCGCCACGCAGGTCACGGCGTTCCTGCAGCGTTGGCAGGACAGCTCGCTGAACCTGCTACGCATGGGGCACGCCTCGTTGCTGCAACTGCTGCAAATGGCCTGGTACGAACGCCCTGAATCCTGGGCAGACTGCGGTTACCCGGGCCCACCGAAAATCTGAAAACAACAAGAGCATCGCCAATGCCTGTCCCCGACCCGTTTCGCCAAGGCCTCGAACGCGGCTGGATCACCCACGACGCCTCGCGCCTGGAGCACGACCTGTTTCTGGAGGCCGACATTGCCGTGATCGGCAGTGGTGCCGGCGGCGCCACCAGCGCGCAGATGCTCAGCGCTGCCGGTTTCAAGGTACTGCTGATCGAAGAAGGCCCCCTGAAAACCAGTAGCGATTTCCACCTGCTGGAGAGTGAAGCCTACGCAAGCCTGTACCAGGAAGGCCTGGGACGCATGAGCAAGGATGGCGCCATTACCATCCTGCAGGGCCGCGCCGTGGGTGGCACCACGCTGGTGAACTGGACCTCGAGCTTTCGTACCCCGCCACAAACCCTGGCGCACTGGGCCTCGGTCCATGGCGTGAACGGTTTGGGCGAGGATGAACTGCGCCCCTGGTTCGAGCGCATGGAGCAGGAACTGGGCATCAGCCCTTGGGCCTTGCCGCCGAATGCCAACAACGAGGTGCTGCGCCGGGGCTGCGAACAGCTGGGCTACCGCTGGGCGGTGATCCCGCGCAATGTGCGCGGCTGCTGGAACCTGGGCTACTGCGGCATGGGCTGCCCGGTGAATGCCAAACAATCGATGCTGGTGACCCGTATACCTGCCACCCTCGAGCAAGGCGGCGAACTGCTGTACCTGGCGCGGGCCGAGCGCTTCACCCACAACGGCGAACGCATTCAGAGCCTGACATGCCAGGCCCTGGACGCCCAGGGCATACACCCTACTGGCCGGCAGGTCGGCGTGCGGGCACGTCATTACCTCCTGGCCGGTGGCGGTATCAACAGCCCGGCCCTGCTGCTGCGCTCTGCCGCGCCCGACCCGCATGGTCGCCTGGGCAGGCGAACCTTCCTGCACCTGGTCAACTTCAGTGCGGCACGCTTCAGCGAGCGTATCGACCCCTACCATGGCGCCCCGCAATCGATCTACAGCGATCACTTTCAGTGGCAAGCCGGCGTAGACGGCCCGGCTGGCTACAAGCTGGAAGTACCGCCGCTGCATCCGGCCCTGGCCAGCACCCTGCTGGGCGGGCACGGCCACGAGAGTGCCCAGCGCATGGCCGAGCTGCCCCATACCCATGTGATGCTGGCGCTGCTACGCGATGGTTTTCACCCCGAAAGCCAGGGCGGGGCCGTGGAACTGCGCGGCGATGGTTCACCCGTGCTCGATTACCCGGTCACCGACTACCTGCGGGATGGCCTGCGGCGCGCCTACCGCAGCATGGCGCAAATACAGTTCGCCGCTGGCGCCACCCAGGTAACCCCGGTGCACAGCGACGCCAGCGCCGCCTCTAGCCTGGAACAGGCCCTGACCATGATCGACAAACTGCGCCTGGAGCCCTTCCGCACGCGCTTGGGCAGTGCCCATGTAATGGGCGGCTGCGCCCTCGGCGAAGATCCGCGTCAGGCGGTGTGCGACAGCCTGGGGCGCCATCACCAGCTGGAAAACCTGTCGATTCACGACGGCTCGCTGTTCCCCACCAGCATCGGCGCCAACCCGCAATTGTCGGTGTATGCCATCAGCGCCAGGCTCAGCGAAGCACTGGTCAGCCGCCTGGCACACAGCGCATGACAACGAACATGGCCCCTGTCTATAGTGCCATCAGTCGGCCGCATGACTTGGCCGGGGCGCCGTCGCTGCGCTACCATCCGACTCCCCAACGCACTCCAGCCAGGATGACGCGATGAACCGAGTGTTGTACCCGGGTACTTTCGACCCCATTACCAAAGGCCATGGCGATCTGGTCGAGCGCGCTTCGCGGCTATTCGACCACGTGATCATCGCGGTGGCGGCCAGCCCCAAGAAAAACCCCTTGTTCCCTCTGGAACAACGGGTTGAGCTCGCCCGTGAGGTCACCAAGCACCTGCCCAATGTCGAAGTCATCGGCTTCTCTTCCCTGTTGGCGCATTTCGCCAAGGAACAGGGCGCCAACGTCTTCCTGCGTGGCCTGCGTGCGGTGTCCGACTTCGAGTACGAGTTCCAGCTGGCGAACATGAACCGGCAACTGGCCCCCGATGTCGAGAGCCTGTTCCTGACGCCGTCGGAGCGCTATTCGTTCATTTCCTCGACCCTGGTCCGGGAGATTGCTGCGCTGGGCGGTGATATCAGCAAGTTCGTCCACCCGGTGGTGGCCGACGCACTGACTGAACGCTTCAAGAAGCAAGCCTGACGCCTGATTGTCGCGCCCGCGTGCACTGCGGGCGCGAATGCGGCACAATTGTGCCCATTGCGTTGAACATGCCCGGGCTGTGAGCCCCGGCCGGAGTCCCCATGTCCCTGATCATCACCGACGATTGCATCAATTGCGACGTCTGCGAACCCGAGTGCCCGAACGAGGCTATCTCCCAAGGCGAAGAGATCTACGTGATCGACCCTAACCTGTGCACTCAGTGCGTAGGCCATTACGACGAGCCGCAGTGCCAGCAGGTCTGCCCGGTCGACTGCATCCCGCTGGATGAAGCGCACCCGGAAACCGAAGAACAGCTGATGGCCAAGTATCGCCGGATCACTGGCAAGGGCTGATCACTGCCCTTCGCTGCACGCTCCCTGTGGGAGCGGGCATGCCCGCGAACACCGGCGCAGCTGGTGCCATTCATCGCGTCGCCTGCTTCGCGGGCTTGCCCGCTCCCACAGTTACCGCGCCAACGTTCAGGTTTTGCTTCAACAGGTTTGCAGCGAACGTTTCATCGTTGGCAGCGCGGGCAGTACACGCTCGCCCTCTGCCCCAGCTTCACTTCGCGCAACTCAGTGCCGCATACCTTGCACGGCTGCCCGCCACGCCCGTACACAAACAGTTCCTGCTGGAAGTACCCCGGCTGCCCGTCGCCACCGATAAAGTCGCGCAGGGTGGTACCGCCCTGCTCGATGGCCGCCGCCAGCACCCGTTTGATCTCGATCGCCAGTTTCAGGTAGCGCGCCCGGGAAATCCCGCCCGCCTCCCGGCGTGGGTCGATACCGGCGGCAAACAGCGCCTCGGTGGCGTAGATGTTGCCCACCCCTACCACCACCGCGTTGTCCATGATGAACGGCTTGACCGCCATCGACCGCCCGCGGGACAGCTGGAACAGCCGTTCACCATCGAACAGGTCGGTCAGCGGCTCAGGCCCCAGGCGCAGCAGTAGCTCATGGTTCAGAGGGTCCAGGCTCCACAGCATGGCACCAAAGCGGCGTGGGTCGGTGTAGCGCAGCATCAGCCCGGACTCCAGCTCGATGTCGACATGCTCATGCTTGGCCGCCGGCAAGCCCAGCTCGACCAGCCGCAGGTTGCCCGACATGCCCAAGTGGCTGATCAGCGTACCCACTTCGGCATTGATCAACAGGTACTTGGCACGTCGCTCGACGCTGACGATGCGCTGCCCTGACAGGCGCACATCGAGGTCTTCCGGAATCGGCCAGCGCAGACGGCGGTCGCGTACCACCACACGGCTGACGCGCTGGCCTTCCAGGTGTGGCGCAATACCGCGCCGGGTGGTTTCTACTTCTGGCAATTCCGGCATGTGTCAGTGTCCGCCCAACTCGCGAATGTTCTGCTTGAGGTTTTCGAAATCGTATTCCGACAAACCAATGTAATCGAGCACCAACGGGCCGACCACATTCCATTCGTGGTCCACCGCCTGGTTGCCCAGCACACGGTAGGACGCGCAGATATGCTCGGCCATCTTCAGCACCGCCAACAGGTTTTTCAGCTGGCTCTGGGTATTGCGCGAGGTATCGTCGCGGAACACGGCCAAGGCATTGTGGTGGTTGGCGATGGCCGCACTGAGGTGCTCGGGCAAGCGCCAGGATTTGGCTGTGAAATAGCCAACCACTGAATGGTTGGTGTTGAACGTGCGGTTTTCGGTATCGACCACGCGTGTTTCTTCGTCGGCCTTGGCGTATGCCTCTTCCAGCACGTCCATGTAATCGGGGAAGCGCTTGAGCATCAACGGCACGCCACAGTCATGGAAGAGGCCAAGGGTATAGGCTTCGTCCGCCGCCTGTATGCCGGTACGCTTGGCCAGCGTCAGGCAGGTCATCGCGACGTCCTGGGCGGTATCCCAGAAGCGGTTGAGGGTAACGATGGTCTCGTCACTCATCTCGCCCTTGATCGACTGGGCGTTGATCAGGTTGATGATCGACCGGCTCCCCAGCAGGTTTACCGCACGCTGGATCGAACCGATCTTGTTGGACAACCCGAAGTGCGGAGAGTTGACCAGCTTGAGCAAGGCGCCAGAGAGGCCCGGGTCCTGGGAAATCAGCTTGGCGATGGTTTCCAGGTCTGGGTCAGGCATGTACTGCTCGAACTGCAGATCGACCATGATCTGCGGTTGAGGCGGGATGGTGATGCCTTGCAAGGCTTGCTGGATCTGTTCGGCGCTGAGTTCTTGGGACATACGTACACACTCGTTTAGGACGGGGGATTTTAACCCTCTAAGCGCCCCCGGGCACCACACCTGTAAAAGCTAAAGCACTGCAGACACGCTATAATCCCGCTCTTTTTCCCGGAGCGACGTCATGTCCCTGCCCAGCCTTCGCCTCAAAGCCAATGCCGACCGCCGCCTGCGCGCCGGCCACCTGTGGGTCTACAGCAACGAAGTCGATGTCAGCGCGACCCCTTTGCAAGGCTTCCAGGCGGGTCAGCAGGCCATTCTCGAGGCAGCCAACGGCAAGCCGCTGGGCATCGTCGCACTGAGCCCGAACAACCTGATCTGCGCCCGCCTGCTGTCACGCGACATCAAGCTGCCGCTGGACAAGTCGCTGCTGGTACACCGCCTGAATGTCGCCCTGTCGCTGCGCGAGCGCCTGTTCGACCAGCCGTGCTACCGCCTGGTCTACGGTGACTCCGACCTGCTCCCAGGCCTGGTGGTCGACCGTTTCTTCGATATCCTCGTGGTGCAGTTGGCCTCGGCCACCATGGAAGCGCACAAGGATGACGTGATCGCCGCACTGGTGCAGGTGCTCAAGCCCAGCGGCATCCTGTTCAAGAACGATTCGGCCGCGCGCGACGCCGAAGGCCTGCAGCGCTATGTCGAGACCGTCTACGGTGAAGTGCCGGACTGGGTGCCGCTGGAAGAGAACGGCGTCAAGTTCGAAGCCCCGGTGCGCGAAGGCCAGAAGACGGGCTGGTTCTACGACCACCGCATGAACCGCGCCCGCCTGGCACCCTACGTGAAGGGCAAGCGTGTACTCGACCTGTTCAGCTATATCGGTGGCTGGGGCGTACAGGCCGGTGCCTTCGGCGCCAGCGAAGTGTTCTGTGTCGATGCCTCGGGCTTTGCCCTGGACGGCGTAGAGCGTAACGCTGCACTGAACGGCATCAGCGAGAAGCTGACCTGCATCGAAGGCGACGTGTTCGAAGCCCTGCGCGAACTCAAGGCGGCCGAAGAACGCTTCGACGTGATCATTGCCGACCCACCTGCCTTCATCAAGCGCAAGAAAGACCTGAAAAACGGCGAAGCGGCCTACCGCCGCCTGAACGAACAGGCCATGCGCATGTTGAACAAAGACGGCATCCTCGTCAGCGCCTCGTGCTCGATGCACCTGCCCGAGGACGACCTGAACAACATCCTGCTGACCAGTGCCCGCCACCTTGACCGCAACATGCAGCTGCTCGAGCGAGGCGGTCAGGGCCCGGATCACCCGGTACACCCGGCCATCGCCGAAACCCGCTACATCAAAAGCATCACCTGCCGGTTACTGCCAAACAGCTGATATCTGCCAAAAAGGGCCGTCCAGCGGCCCTTTCCTGCCGCAATCCCCCCGCCAACCATCCACATCTGCATTCCCTCACCGCGCCAGCGGTGTAGAATCGGCCTATTCATCGCCAGTCATCCCCGGCGGGTTTATGAGCTCTGGTCAAGCACGCGGCGATCCCGCGCGGTCTTGGCCCCATCCGTGCCAGTGGCAACCGGCCTGCGGCGCAAAGGACAAGAGAAGCTCACTCCCCTATTTGTGACCTGATTAAGCCGCCAGGAGTGTTTCATGCCTGATTATCGTTCCAAGACTTCCACCCAAGGCCGCAACATGGCCGGCGCCCGTGCCCTGTGGCGCGCCACCGGGATGAAGGACGAAGACTTCAAGAAACCGATCATCGCCATCGCCAACTCGTTCACCCAGTTCGTCCCGGGCCATGTGCACCTGAAGGACCTGGGCCAGCTGGTGGCCCGCGAAATCGAACGCGCCGGTGGCGTGGCCAAGGAATTCAACACCATCGCGGTCGATGACGGCATCGCCATGGGCCACGACGGCATGCTGTACTCGCTGCCAAGCCGCGAAATCATTGCCGACGCGGTGGAGTACATGGTCAATGCGCACTGCGCTGACGCCATCGTCTGCATCTCCAACTGCGACAAGATCACCCCCGGCATGCTGATGGCCGCCCTGCGCCTGAACATCCCGGTGATCTTCGTTTCCGGCGGCCCGATGGAAGCCGGCAAGACCAAGCTGGCCAGCCACGGCCTGGACCTGGTCGATGCCATGGTCATCGCGGCCGACTCCACGGCCTCCGACGAAAAAGTCGCCGAATACGAGCGCAGCGCCTGCCCGACCTGCGGTTCGTGCTCCGGCATGTTCACCGCCAACTCGATGAACTGCCTGACCGAGGCCCTGGGCCTGGCCCTGCCGGGCAACGGTTCGACCCTGGCCACCCACTCCGACCGCGAGCAGCTGTTCCTCACGGCCGGCCGCACCATCGTCGAGCTGTGCAAGCGCTACTACGGCGAGAATGACGAGTCGGTCCTGCCACGCAGCATCGCCAACTTCAAAGCGTTCGAAAACGCCATGATGCTGGACATCGCCATGGGCGGCTCGACCAACACCATCCTGCACCTGCTGGCCGCAGCACAAGAAGGTGAAGTGGCGTTCGACCTGCGCGACATCGACCGCCTGTCACGCAAAGTGCCGCAGCTGTGCAAAGTGGCGCCAAACATCCAGAAGTACCACATGGAAGACGTCCACCGCGCCGGCGGCATCTTCAGCATCCTCGGTTCGCTGGCCCGTGGCGGCCTGCTGCACACCGACCTGCCGACCGTGCACAGCCGCAGCATGGAAGAAGCCATCGCCAAATGGGACATCACCCAGACCGATGACGAAGCGGTGCACACCTTCTTCAAGGCCGGCCCGGCAGGTATCCCGACCCAGACCGCATTCAGCCAGTCGACCCGTTGGGAAACCCTCGACGACGACCGTGAAAACGGCTGCATCCGCAGCTTCGAACACGCCTACTCGCAAGAGGGCGGCCTGGCCGTGCTGTACGGCAACATCGCACTGGATGGCTGCGTGGTCAAAACGGCCGGTGTGGACGAATCGATCCACGTGTTCGAGGGCACCGCGAAGATCTTCGAAAGCCAGGACAGCGCCGTGCGCGGCATCCTCGCCGACGAGGTGAAAGCCGGCGACATCGTCATCATCCGCTACGAAGGCCCGAAAGGCGGCCCGGGCATGCAAGAAATGCTCTACCCGACCTCGTACCTCAAATCCAAAGGCCTGGGCAAGGCCTGCGCCCTGCTCACCGACGGCCGCTTCTCGGGCGGCACCTCGGGCCTGTCGATCGGCCACGCCTCGCCAGAGGCCGCGGCAGGCGGCGCCATCGGCCTGGTGCGCGACGGCGACAAGGTACTGATCGACATCCCTAACCGTTCGATCAACCTGCTGGTCAGCGATGAAGAGCTGGCGGAACGCCGTGTCGAGCAGGACAAGAAGGGCTGGAAGCCAGCCGAGGTCCGTCCCCGCAAGGTGACCACCGCGCTCAAGGCCTATGCCCTGCTGGCCACCAGTGCCGACAAAGGCGCAGTGCGTAACAAGGCGATGCTGGAAGGCCTCTGAGGTGCTTTTGGCGTGAAATAAGAACCGGCGCCCTGGGCGCCGGTTTTTTTATGCCTGCACCGGCCCCTTCGCGGGCACGCCCGCTCCCACAGGGGCCGCACAGGTAGGGCAAGATTTACTGGATCTGCTCCGGCGTGACGATCACCCAGTTCTTGTCTGCCGTCACCGGCAACCCTTCCTTGGCCTGCGCCGCCGCATTTTTGGCAATCATCCCGTTGAGCTGGTCCATGTACTTGGCCTTGCGGTTTATCCACAGGTGGATACCGCCTTTGCCCACATCCACCCCGTGGAACTGCATGTAGCCATCGCTGGTCGGCGTGTCGCCGCCCACCAGCACCGGTTTCTTCCACTCATCGATGTAGGTAAGGATCGCCGCCTGCTTGCCCGCCATCCAGGTGGCCGGGGTCCACAGGTAAGGGGTCAGCTCCAGGCCCACGTTAGCCTTGGCATCGTAGTGCCCGGCGCTGATCTGCTTACGCGCAGTGGTCAGCTGTCCGCTGGCGCGGTCCTTGAGCAGCAGGCTCACGCCAATCACGTTCTGGGGCTTCACGTTGTAACCATACTTGGGGTCCGAGGCGACCATGCGCACCAGCTCTTCGGAGGCCGCCGATATCACATAGACCTCAATGCCGTTCTCCATCAGCTTGTTGTACAGCTCGGTCTGGCCCTTGAAGACCTTGGGCGGCTGAACCTCGATGGCCTTGACCTGGTCGCCTGCGTAATAGGTGCTGGGGATCGGCTTGGTCGAAGCCATCAGCTCATCCACCTGCACCTTCAGCTCCTGCAAGGTAAAGCCGGAGAACACCTGGGCTACCCACGGGTAGCAGACCATGTCATCGATTTCACACAACCGGTAGTAATAACTGAACAGGCTTTCCTTGTGCTCGGCAGTGTCCTTGAACGGCACCAGCTTCAACGAAGGGTCGAGCTTGTCGCGGCTTAGCAGGCCCTTGTTTTCCATGAACGGAAGCAAGGCTTCTTCCAGGTCATAGCGGTAACTGGTGTTGTCCATGTCGAATACCGCGTAGTTACCCTTGTTGGCATTGGCGGCGATCATGCTGTCGAGCTGTTTGGCCGCGTCAGCAGGCCAGTGTTTGAGCTCCGTGGCGAAGGTTTCGATACTGAACAGCAGGGACAGGCCAATGGCGGCGGCTTTCACAGCGACTTTCATGTACGAATCTCCTGAAATGACCCAGAAACGCTAGTGCAACAATCCCCACTGCAAGCCCCCGATAACGACCTCCAGGCAGCCGCAAACGCCTTGTTCATTGCAATCTGCGACATCCCGTTATTCCATAAACGACTATGCAAATTCCATTTGGGTATAAATTCGTTTGTTTTCAGGCTGTTAGCATTTCCGTTCGCAATCGCTCACAGAGGCGATGCCACTTCTGCTTTTTTCTGCTGGAGCTTCAATGAATCTGCCGCTGTCACTCAACCTGCTGGCGTTCCTGGCCCTGTTGCTGGGCCTGGCACAAACCCGCCGCACCGACTGGAGCCTGGCCAAGAAGGTACTGCTTGGCCTGGTGCTGGGGGTGGTCTTCGGCCTTGTGCTGCACACGATCTATGGCGCTGGCCACCCCGTGCTCAAGGCAACCATCGCCTGGCTCGATCTGGTCGGCAACGGCTATGTCGGCCTGCTGCAGATGATCGTCATGCCGCTGATCTTCGCCTCGATCCTCAGTGCCGTGGCACGTTTGCACACTGCCTCTTCGCTGGGCCGCATCAGCGTGCTGAGCATCGGCACCCTGCTGCTGACCACGGCCATTGCCGCCCTGATCGGCATTGTGTTGACCAACCTGTTCGGCCTCAGCGCCGAGGGCCTGGTGGCCGGCGCCCAGGAAAGCGCACGCATGCAGGTTATCCACAGTGACTACGCGGGCAAGGTTGCCGACCTCAACATCCCGCAACTGCTGCTGTCGTTCATCCCCAGCAACCCGGTAGGCGACCTGGCGCGGGCCAAGCCGACCTCGATCATCAGCGTGGTGATTTTTGCCGTGTTCCTCGGCCTGGCCGCGCTCCAGTTGATCAAGGACGACGCCGAGAAGGGCGAGCGCGCCCTGTCGGCCATCGACACCCTGCAGGCCTGGGTAATGCGCCTGGTGCGGGTCGTGATGAAGCTGACCCCCTATGGCGTGCTGGCGTTGATGACCAAAGTAGTGGCCAGTTCCAACACGGAGGACATCCTCAAGCTGGGCAGCTTCGTGGTGGTGTCGTACCTGGGCCTGGGGTTGATGTTCGTGGTGCACGGCATCATCCTCGCCGCCACCGGCGTGAGCCCGCTGCGCTTCTTCCGCAAGGTGTGGCCGGTGCTGACCTTCGCCTTCACCAGCCGCTCCAGCGCCGCCAGCATTCCGCTGAACATCGAAGCACAAACCCGCCGTCTGGGCGTGCCACAATCGATCGCCAGCTTCAGCGCATCGTTCGGCACCACCATTGGCCAGAACGGCTGCGCCGGGCTCTATCCTGCCATGCTGGCGGTGATGGTCGCGCCAGCGGTAGGCATCGACACCTTCGACCCGCTGTGGATCGCCACCCTGGTGGCCATCGTCACGCTGAGCTCTGCAGGGGTTGCCGGCGTGGGCGGCGGTGCCACCTTTGCCGCGCTGATCGTGCTACCAGCCATGGGCTTGCCGGTGGAACTGGTGGCGTTGCTGATTTCAGTGGAGCCGCTGATCGACATGGGCCGTACGGCGTTGAACGTGAACGGTTCGATGACGGCGGGCGTTGTCACCAGCCAGCTGTTGAAAGAGACTGACAAGGAAGTGCTGGCCGGTGATGAACATGCCGAGCTGAGCCACACCTGATCGATCGCCAGGGGCGCGTTGCGCCCCTTTCGCAACAAGTTCGCTCGTGTCTTGCTCAAAATCCGAACACCCTGCGCCCCCCCGTAGGAGCGGGTTCACCCGCGAAGGGCTGCAGAGCAGCCCCAACAATCTCACCCCTTATCCCAAACCTCGAAGTGATACACCGGCTTACCTTCCTCAGCCTGTGCCTCGCTAGAAGTCAGCCTCCACTGCCCTTCATCAAACGCCGGGAACCACGCATCCCCCTCTGGCGCCAACTCAACCCGCGTCAGGTACATGCGGCTGACCAGCCCCTTCTCCAGCGCCTGCCCATACAGCTGCGCCCCACCAATGAGCATCAGCTCACCGACGCCCTGCTCGCGCGCCCACTGCTCGGCCCGCACCAACGCCTCTTCAAGCGAGGCGAACACTTCGGCACCTGCAAGTTCAAGCCCCGGCTGGCGGCTGACCACGATGTTCAGCCGCCCAGGCAGCGGCCGCCCCAGCGAGTCCCAAGTCTTGCGCCCCATGATGATCGGCTTGCCCAGGGTTGTGGCCTTGAAGTACTTGAAGTCCCCCGGCAAATGCCAGGGCATGGAGTTGTCGATGCCGATCACGCGGTTCTCGGCATAAGCCGCGATCAGGCTGAGGGGAAGTGATGTATTCATGCCAGCGAGGATAGCACCGGGCGTGTGGGTTATGCTTCTGCCTTGACCTGTGCAATGGAAGACCTTGTGACTGCACCCACGCCACTGGACAAGCGCTGGCTCACCGAAGCGGTACGCCTGCGCGAAGAACATGCCGGCCCGCTGGAAGACCAGGAAGCCAACCGCTACGCCCGCCAGCTAGGTGGCGACCTGGCCACGCGCATCGAAACACGTGCGCTGTTCCTGGCCGAGCGTGATGACATGACCGGCGCCCTGCGCCATTGGAAGCAGGGCGCGCGCCTGGCGCTGCTGGCCTTGTTGCTGATGGCCGTGCTCAGCGGCGCGGGCCTGGGGCTGGCCGCCCTCGGTGACGGGCAGCGCCCGGTGAATGTGTTCTGGGCGCTGGGCAGCCTGCTCGGGCTGAACCTGCTGATGCTACTTGGCTGGGGCATGGGTTTTGCCCTGAGCGGCGAGCATGGCGCAGGGCTGGGCCGCTTGTGGCTGTGGCTAAGCGAACGCTTTGCCCGCGATGCCAAGGCCGCGCACCTGGCGCCAGCGCTGCTGGTGCTGCTGCAACGTCAACGCCTCAACCGGTGGCTGCTCGGCCTGTTGGTACACGGCCTTTGGCTGCTGGCGATGCTCACCGCGCTGGGCATGCTGCTGGTCTTGCTGGCGACCCGGCGCTATGGCTTTGTCTGGGAAACCACCTTGCTCGCCGCCGAGCCGTTCATTCACCTGACCCAAGCACTGGGCGCCCTCCCCTCGTTGCTGGGCTTCGCCGTGCCCGACGAAGCCATGATCCGCGCCAGCGGCGACAGCCTGCCAGCCCTTGACGTGGCCCGCCAGGCCTGGGCCAGCTGGCTGCTCGGCGTGGTGCTGGTATACGGCCTGCTGCCCCGCCTGCTGCTGGCCGGGTTATGCCTGTGGCGCTGGCGCCAGGGCCGTGAACGCCTGACGCTGGACCTGGGGTTGCCCGGCTACGCGCAACTGCGCGAGGCACTGATGCCGCGCAGCGAGCGCATTGGCGTGCAGGATGCTGCCCCGCAAGCCTTGCCGCAGTTTGCCGCCGGGCAGCTGGAAAGCGGCAGCAGCGGTGCCCTATTGGTGGGCCTGGAGCTGGACGACCAGCGCCCCTGGCCACCTGCCTTGCCGAAAAGCGTGACCGATGCCGGCGTGCTCGACAGCCGCGAATCACGCAACCGGCTGTTGGAACAGCTCAGCCGCTTCCCACCGGCACGCCTGGCCATCGCCTGCGACCCACGTCGCTCGCCGGACCGCGGCAGTTTGGCGCTGCTCGCCGAACTGGCGCGCAATGCCGGCGCAACCCGTATCTGGCTGCTGCAGGCTGCACCAGGCCAGCCCCTCGATGCCGAGCGCCTGGGCGATTGGCACGAGGCCCTTGACCGCCTTGGCCTGCAACATGCCGACACCTCACCGCTGACCTGGCTGGAGCATGGCCATGACTGAGCCACTGAAACTGGCCGTGGTCGGCCATACCAATGTTGGCAAAACCTCGCTACTGCGCACCCTGACCCGCGACGTCGGTTTTGGCGAAGTGTCCCACCGCCCCAGCACTACCCGCCATGTGGAAGGTGCGCGGCTGTCTGTGGACGGTGAACCCCTGCTGGAGCTGTACGACACGCCCGGCCTGGAAGATGCCATCGCCCTGCTCGACTACCTTGAACGTCTGGAACGCCCGGGCGAGCGCCTGGACGGCCCGGCCCGGCTGGAGCGTTTTCTGCAGGGCAGCGAAGCGCGCCAACGTTTCGAGCAGGAGGCCAAGGTATTGCGCCAACTGCTGGCCAGTAATGCCGGGCTGTATGTGATCGATGCGCGCGAGCCGGTGCTGGCCAAGTACCGCGACGAACTGGAAGTACTGGCCAACTGCGGCAAGCCGTTGCTGCCGGTGCTCAACTTCGTCGCCAGCAGCCAGCACCGCGAACCGGAATGGCGTGAAGCCCTTGCCCGGCTTGGGCTTCACGCATTGGTGCGGTTCGACAGCGTGGCCCCGCCGGAAGATGGCGAGCGCCGTTTGTACGAAAGCCTGGCGCTGCTGCTGGAAAACGCCCGCCCGGCGCTGCAACGGCTGATCGACGACCAGCAGGCGCAGCGCTTGGCACGCCGGCACAGCGGCAAGCGCCTGATTGCCGAACTGCTGCTCGATTGCGCTGCATGCCGGCGCAGTGTCGAGGCCGAACCGGCGGCAGAAGCCCGGGCCATCGCGGCGCTGCGCCAGGACATTCGCCAACGTGAACAACGCTGCGTCGAAGCCTTGCTCAAGCTGTATGCCTTCCGCCGCGAGGATGCCCATGCCAGCGACCTGCCATTGCTGGACGGCCGCTGGGGCGATGATTTGTTCAATCCAGAGACGTTGAAACTGCTGGGCGTGCGCCTGGGCAGCGGCGTGGCGGCGGGTGCTGCGGCCGGTGCCGGGGTCGATTTGCTGGTTGGTGGCCTTACCCTCGGCGCAGCGGCGCTGGCCGGGGCGATTGCCGGTGGCGCGCTGCAGACGGCGCGCAACTATGGGGCACGGTTGATGGGCAAGCTCAAGGGCAAGCGTGAGCTGACCGTGGACGACACTGTATTGCGTTTGCTGGCCTTGCGTCAGCAGCAGTTGATGGTGGCGCTGGATAACCGCGGGCATGCGGCGCAGGACAGCATCAGGCTGGGTGAGCTGGATGAAAAGGCCTGGCGCGAGGGCAAGTTGCCGGAGGCGCTGGTCAAGGCGCGGGCGCACCCGCAATGGTCCACCCTGAATCCCGGGGCGAAGCTGAATCAGGCTGAGCGGCAGGAACAGTTGGAGGCGCTGGTTTCACAGATTTGAGCCAGCAGGCCCGGCCCTTTCGCGGGTAAACCCGCTCCTACGGCGGCCTGTGTAGTGTGCCCACCACCAATCTGCGTAGGAGCGGGTTTACCCGCGAATACGGTGGTGGCGGCAACGGTGAACGGCGGGTGGAGATTGGCCAGCAGGGCCGGCCTCTTCGCGGGTGAACCCGCTCCTACACGACGGCCTGTGTCCAACCACCGATGTGTGCCCACCACCAATCTGTGTAGGAGCGGGTTTACCCGCGAAGAGGCCACCCCTGCAATAGTGAAGCGTTACTGCTGGGCCACCTTCTCCGACTTGCCGTCATAGCGCTTGCGCCATTCGGCCAGAATCTGGTCACGGTTTTTAGAAGCCCAGACAAAGTCGTTCTTGATCAACCGCTGGTCATAATCCGCCGGTAGCTCGGTCTGCGGCTTGGCGATGCCCGGCGCGGCCAGTACGGCGAAGTTTTCCTTGTACAGTTCCATGGCCGCCGGGCTGGCGGAGAAATCGGCCAGGCGCTTGGCTGCATCCGCCTTGGGCGAGCCTTTGATCACTGCGGTTGCCTCGATCTCCCAGCCCAAACCCTCCTTTGGCAACACGATGTCCAACGGCGCGCCTTGGCGCTTGAGCTGAACGGCCGGGTATTCGAACGAAATTCCGATCGGGAACTCGCCCGCCGCCGCCAACTTGCACGGTTTGGAGCCGGAATGGACGTACTGGCCGATGTTCTGGTGCAGCGCATCCATGTAGGCCCAGCCCTGCGGCTCGCCAAAGGTTTGCAACCAGGCACTGACATCCAGGAAGCCGGTGCCGGACGAGGCCGGGTTGGGCATGACAATCTTGCCTTTGTACTCAGGCTTGGTCAGGTCCTGCCAGCTCACCGGTTTGCTCAGGCCCTGTTTCTCGGCCTCGATGGTGTTGAAGCAAATGGTGGCGGCCCACACGTCCATGCCGACCCAGGCTGGCGGGTTGGCGGCGTCGCGATAATTGCCGGAAATCTTGCCCAGGTCCTTGGGCGCATAGGCTTCGAGCATGCCGTTCTGATCGAGGATGGCCAGGCTCGATGCCGCCAGCCCCCACACAGCGTCGGCTTGCGGGCGCTCTTTCTCCGCCAGCAGCTTGGCAGTGATGATGCCGGTGGAATCACGCACCCACTTGATCTCGATATCCGGGTTGGCTTTCTCGAAGGCCTGTTTGTAGGTTTTCAGCTGCTCGGCTTCCAGGGCGGTGTAGACCGTCAGCTGGGTAGCAGCGGCCGAAGCCTGCAGGCTGAACACGGCGGAAACGGCAGCGGCAAGGGCAAGGTGCTTGTGCATGGGTAGGTTCCTTTCAGGTCAGACGGTCGCGGCGCGTTGGCGCCAGGCTTGGGAGCGGCGCAGCAGGCCGCGCGAGGCTGCAGCCAGCAGCAGTGAAGCGCCGGCACTGGTCAGCAGGATCAAGGTGGACATGGCAGCGGCCCCGCCAACGTTGCCGGCGTCGTCCATGTTCAGCACGGCAACGGCAGCCAGGAGGGTGTCGGGGCTGTACAGGAAAATCGCTGCCGACACGGTGGTCATTGCCGATACGAACAGGTAGCGGATGATGTCCAGCAGTGCCGGCAGGCAGATCGGCACGGTCACGCGCAGGAAGTGCCTGTACAGCGGCGCTTTCAGCGACAGCGCGGCGGCCTCGAACTCGCCGTCGAGTTGGCGCAGGGCGGTGGTCGCGGTCATCTGCGCGGTGGTCAGGTAATGGGCAATGGTGCACACCACCAGCAATCCCATGCCGCCGTACAGCACATGCAACGGGTTACCGTTCAGATTGAAGAAGAATACATAGCCCAGGCCCAGCACCAGGCCCGGCACGGCCATGGGGATGAAGCTGAGCAGGCGCAGCGCATGGTTGAGCAGGCGTTGGCCCTGGGTCTTCTCCATCAGGTAGGCACCGGTGAAGATCACGATGCTGCCGATCAGTGCGGTGCCAATGGCCATGGTCACGCTATTGCGGTAGGCCAGCCAGCCGCCACCGGCAGTGTCTTCGAACAGGTAGTGGCGCAGCGACAACGACAGGTTGTAGGGCCAGAAAGTGACCAGCGAGGAGTACACCGCCATACCGATCACCACCAGCAACGCCGCGCACACCAGCAGCACAATGGTCAGGAAGCAGGCATCACGACCGCGTGATGGCTTGGGTTCGAACACCTGCGCACGGCCACCCATGGCCTCGCCCTGGCGTCTACGCAGCCAGGCGTCGACGGTAAAGCTGAACAGGGCCGGCAACAGCAGCACCATGCCGATCAGCGCACCACGGCCGAACTGTTGCTGGCCCACCACCGCCTTGTAGGCTTCCAGCGCCAGCACTTGATAGTCACCCCCCACCACGACCGGTACACCGAAGTCTGTGATAGTTAGCGTGAATACCAGGCAGAACGCCGCGAATACCGCCTGGCGCGAGGCCGGCCAGGTGATGCTGGTGAACGCACGCCACGAGCCTGCCCCCATACTGGAGGCCGCATCGAACAGGCGAGCATCGGCCAGTGACAGTGCCGACAGCAGAATCATCAGCGCATGCGGGAAGGTGTAGATGGCCTCGCCCAGCACGATGCCCCAGAAGCCGTAGATATTGTCGCTGAGCAACCCACGCAGCAGGCCCTGATTGCCAAACAGGTAGACCAGGGCGATCGCCGGCAGCATCGACGGTGCCAGCAATGGCAGCAGCGAAATCCCCCGCCACAGGCCCTTAGCCGGGATCAACGTGCGTTGCAGGGCAAAGGCGAACAAATAGGCCAGCGGTACCACAATGGCCGCGACAGTGAAGGCCACCGACAGGCTGTTGCCAAGCAACCAATGGAAGCTGGCGCTGGTGAACAGTTCACGGGCCGCCAGCAAGCCACCGCCCTGGCCCACTTCACCGCTGAAACCACGCCAGAAGATCGCCAGCAACGGCATCAGCACGGCCAGCACCAACAGAATCAGCAGCAGGCTCTTGCCGCCGATGACGAACAGCCGGTCACCCAGGGCGATGCCAGCACGCGGCGCGACGTTGGCCTGGCTCAACGGCAGGGACATTGGCGCGGCCATCTCAGGCAAACACCTGCAGGCTCTGCGGCGGCAATGCCACCCAGATGTCCTGCGAACCCAGGCGCGGCATGGCCTCGGGTGCCAGTTCGGCCAGCAGGGCATGGCCTGGCAGGGCCTTGAGTTCAAAGCTCATCCGGCAGCGGTTACCGAGGAAGGTGATTTCGCGGACCATGGCCGGGAACAGGTTTTCTTCGTGCACCACCGGGTTGACCGTGATCGCCTCCGGGCGGCAGAACAGCCGGCCACTGCTGGCCTGGGCTGAACCCGGCGCCAGGCGCATGTTCATGTCCCCGACCAGGGCATGGCTGTCGCTGCGGCGCTGGAACGGCAGCCAGTTGCCCTGGCCGACGAACTCGGCCACGAACGGCGTGGCCGGGTGGTCATAGATTTCCTGCGGGGTGGCGTACTGCTCGACCTGGCCGTTGTTCATCACCGCGATGCGGTCGGCCATCAACATGGCCTCGTCTTGGTTGTGGGTAACCATCAACGTGGTGATGCCCAGTTGGCGCTGCAGCTGACGCAGTTCGGTGCACAAGTGCTCGCGCACCCGGGCGTCCAGCGCCGACATCGGCTCATCGAGCAGCAGCAGCGATGGCGACGGTGCCAGCGCGCGGGCCAGGGCCACACGTTGCTGCTGGCCACCGGAGAGCTGGCCTGGGTACTTCTTCTCGCTGCCAGACAGGCCAACCAGTTCGAGCATTTCGGCCACCCGCTGACGGGCCTGCTCGCGACCACTGCCCGTCAGGCCATAGGCGATATTGGCTTCGACGGTAAGGTTGGGAAACAGCGCATAGGACTGGAACAGGATGCCGTAGTCCCGCGCCTGGGGTGACAGCTTGGAGATATCGCGTTCGCCGATGTACAGCGTACCGCGGTCCTGGCGCTCCAGGCCGGCAATGCAGCGCAGCAGCGTGGTCTTGCCACAACCGGACGGGCCGAGCAGGCACACCAGTTCGCCCGCGGCGATGTCCAGCGAGACATCGTTGAGCGCCGTAAAGGCACCGAAGCGCTTGTGGATGTTGCACACTTTTATCTGTGCGCCGGAGGTGGTGTGGTTCATGGCATGGCCTCATCGAAGAGATGGGGCCATGCTAGGCAGGCTGTGCGAAGGTTCTGTGGCTTTAAGGCAAAAGCCGGTGATAGTGGTATAGGCAGATTTAGTAGTGGCCTGTGCCGGCCTCTTCGCGGGTAAACCCGCTTCTACAACGGCATGCATGTTCGCGGAAAATGCAGGCACGCGGGTACGCTGAAATGTAGGAGCGGGTTTACCCGCGAAGAAGCCAGCAAAAATCTAGAACTGCGAACCGGCCACTTCCTGCGCCACCCCCAGGAATGCCGCTGGCAACCGGGCCTGGCGCCGTTCCTTCAGGCAATACAGGTACTCGTGCATCACCGGCGCATTCTCCAGCGCCAGCACCCGGAGTTCGGGGTTGTGCGGCACCTCATGGCGGGCAATCACGCTGATGCCGATATTGCGCAGCACCGCTTCGCGAATCGACTCGCGGCTGCCGATTTCCATCAGGGCGCCGGCCTTGACCCCGGCCTCCTGCATCATCTGCTCGGTCAGCTTGCGTGTGGTCGAGCCCTTCTCGCGCATCAGCAGGCAATGCCCCGACACCACCTCGATCGACACCGTCTGGCGTTGGGCCAGAGGGTGGTTGCGGTGCACCGCCACCACCAAAGGGTCAGTGCCCAGTATCCGCCGCACCAACCGCGCGTCCTCCACCCATTGCGACGACGCGGCAATATCCACCCGGTAATCCTCGAGCATTTCCAGCACCTGCTGCGAGTTGCCGATCTCCACCGCCACTTCAACCTGCGGCAAGCGTTCGCGATAGATCTTGACCAGGTCGAGAATGTAGTAAGGCGCAGTGGCCGCAATGCGCAGGCTGCCCTGGGCCTGACCACTGTTGCGCAGCTCGAACTCAATGTCGGCTTCCTGCTGCAGCAGCGCCTTGACCATCGGCAGCAGGCGTAAGCCCTCCTCGCTCAACACCAGGCGCCGCCCGCCGCGGTAGAACAACTCCACTGCATACTGGCCTTCCAGGCTGCGGATCTGCGTGGTCACCGTGGGCTGGCTGAGGCCAAGCTTCTTCGCCGCCTGGGTGATGCTGCCCAGACGGGCCACCATGTAGAAGGCCTTCAGCTCGGAACTCAGCATGCACGTCCTCTATTTGCGCAAAAGGCGCAAGCCGTTGAACACCACCAGCAAGCTCACGCCCATATCAGCGAACACCGCCATCCACATCGTGGCCATGCCGGCAAAGGTGATCGCCAGAAATATCGCCTTGATGCCCAACGCCAGAACGATGTTCTGCATGAGGATCGCCGCACTTTGGCGCGACAGCCTGACGAAGGCCGGGATTTTGCGCAAGTCATCGTCCATCAGCGCCACATCAGCCGTCTCGATGGCGGTGTCGGTGCCGGCAGCAGCCATGGCAAAACCGATTTCGGCGCGGGCCAGCGCCGGGGCGTCGTTGATGCCGTCACCGACCATGCCTACCCGATGGCCTTGGGCGTACAACGCCTCAATGGTTTTCAGCTTGTCGGCCGGCAACAGGTTGCCCTCGGCGCGGTCGATTCCCACCACGGCGGCAATGGCCTGCGCAGTATGCGGATTGTCACCGGTCAGCATGACAGTCTTGATACCCAGTTGATGCAATTCGGCGATCGCCTGACGGCTGCTGTCCTTGACCGTGTCGGCCACGGCGAACAGTGCCAGAGGGCCGGATCGGTCGAGCAGCAGGACCACGGTCTTGCCCTGGCGCTCCAGCGCATCAAGCTGGGCCTCCAGCGCTGGCGAACACAGCCCCAGTTCCTCGACCAGGCGGTGGTTGCCCAAGTGGTAGACCTCACCGGCGATGACACCACGCACGCCACGCCCGGCCAGGGCGGCGAAGTCACTGACCTCGCTCAAGGCCAGGCCTTGCTGCTTGCCGAACTCGGCAATGGCGCGGGACACCGGGTGGTCCGAACGCTCGCCCAGGCTGGCCGCCAAGGCTTGCGCACGGTCTTCGAACAGCGGCGCCAGCACCTTGGCGTCGGTCTGCACCGGCTTGCCATGGGTAATGGTGCCGGTCTTGTCCAGGGCCAGGAAATCCAGGTGGCGGCCACCCTCCAGGTACACGCCACCCTTGATCAGGATGCCTTTGCGCGCAGCGGCGGCCAGGCCACTGACGATGGTCACCGGGGTCGAGATCACCAGCGCGCAGGGGCAGGCCACCACCAGCAGCACCAAGGCGCGGTAAACCCAGTCGAACCAGGCGCCAGCCATGAACAGCGGGGGCAACAGCGCCACGGCCAGGGCAATGGCAAATACCACCGGGGTGTAGATACGCGAGAAACGGTCGACGAAGCGTTGGGTAGGCGCCCGCGCGCCCTGCGCTTCCTCCACAGCCTTGATGATCCGCGCCAGGGTCGACTGCCAAGCAGCAGCGGTGACGCGAAACTCCAGCGCCCCCGCCTGGTTGATGGTGCCAGCGAACAGCTTGTCGCCCACCCCCTTCTCCACAGGCAGGCTTTCGCCGGTAATCGGCGCCTGATCGACGCTGGATTGCCCGCTGGTCACTTCACCGTCCAGGCCGATGCGCTCACCGGGGCGCACCCGAACCAGTGCGCCGATGGCCACCTCACGCACTTCCAGCTCGCGCCACTGGCCATCGGCCTGCTGCACCGTAGCCACGTCCGGGGTCAGCTGCATCAACCCGCCGATGGCATTGCGCGCACGGTCCAGCGAGCGCGCTTCGATCAGTTCGGCAACGGTGAAGAGCACCATGACCATCGCCGCCTCCGGCCACTGGCCGATCAATACGGCCCCCGTCACGGCGATACTCATCAGCGCATTGATGTTGAGGTTACGGTTTTTCAGGGCAATCCAGCCCTTCTTGTAGGTACCCAGGCCGCAACCGAGGATCGCGGCAAGCGCCAGTCCCGCTACCACCCACTCAGGGGCCAGTGCAGCAAAGTGCACGATTTCGGCGGCGATCGCGGCGACGCCCGACAATGCCAGTGGCCACCAGCGGGCCTTGGCCGGTTGGGGCACGCTGGCGCTGCCGTCGTCCTGGGCGGCAATCGGCTCGGCCTTCATGCCCAGGCTGTCGATAGCCCGCTCGATATCGGCGGTGCCGTCCAAGGTGTGGCGCACGCCAAGCACGCGGTTGATCAGGTTGAATTCCAGCTGTTCGATACCGGCCAGCTTGCTCAGTTTGTCCTGAATCAGGGTCTGCTCGGTGGGGCAGTCCATGGCATCGATGCGGAAACGACTGAGTTGTGCCTGGGCACTGGCCGTTTCGCTCAGTTGCACCAGCGGCGGCGCGGCTTTGGCGCCGCAGCAGCTGTGGCCGTGGGCAGCATGGCCATGGTCGTCATCAACATGAGCGTGATCGTGCGGATGCTTGTGTTCGTGGCTGACAGGCTGGTTCATGGGGTCATCCTTAAATTGAGCCTGTTGCCAAGTGAACACCCTGTAGCCACTATAGGGTCAAGCCACTTGCTGGAGATTTCGTGATGAAGATCGGAGAACTGGCCAAAGCCACCGACTGCGCGGTGGAAACCATCCGCTACTACGAGCGTGAAAACCTGCTGCCAGAGCCGGCGCGCAGCGAGGGCAACTACCGGTTGTACACCCAGGCCCATGTGGAGCGGCTGACCTTCATCCGCAACTGCCGCACGCTGGACATGACCCTGGACGAAATTCGCAGCCTGCTACGCCTGCGCGACAGCCCCGACGACGCGTGCGGCAGCGTCAATGCGCTGATCGACGAGCATATCGAGCATGTTCAGGCGCGGATCGATGGCTTGGTGGCATTGCAAGAGCAGCTGGTGGAGCTGCGGCGGCGCTGCAACACGCAGGGGAGTGAATGCGCGATCTTGCAGCAACTGGAGACAAACGGGGCGGTATCGGTACCGGATACCGAACATTCGCATGTGGGGCGGAGTCACGGGCATTGAGCCAAAAGCTTCGCGGGTGAACCCGTTCCCCCAGGGACCGCGCACGACTTAGGCCTGTGCAGTACCCTGTGGGAGCGCGTTCACCCGCGAAGAGGCCAGTTCACACAATGGAGATCTATCAGACCGCCATCGGCGCTGTCATCGGCGCATGGTGCTCATAGCCTTCCAGCCAGAAATCACTCGGTTCGATCTTCTCCAGCCACTCCGGCTCGTACTTACCAGTCTCGGCAAACGACGGCACACGGTCGCTGATGACCAGCTTCGGCGCTTCCAGCGGCTCGCGCTTGAGCTGCTCGTTGAGCATGTCCAGGTGGTTTTCATACACATGGGCATCGCCGATGAAGTAGGTGAACCAGCGCGGTGTATAGCCGGTCAGGCGGCCAAACAGCGACAGCAGCGCCGCGCCTTCGGTGAGGTTGAACGGCGTGCCCAGCCCCAGGTCGTTCGAGCGGATGTAGAGGGTCAGGGAAATTTCCCTGGTCTCGACATTCGGGTGGAACTGGTACAGCAAGTGACACGGTGGCAGTGCCATTTCGTCCAGTTGTGCGCAGTTCCAGCCGTGGAACAGGATGCGGCGGCTACCCGGGTCGTTGGCGATGGTGTCCAGGCACTGGCGCACCTGGTCGATCGCCTTGTACAGGATGACGAACGCGACGCCGTCCTCTTCATCCTGGGCAATACGGCGGAAACCGGCTTGCTCGGCCATTTCGATGGCCGCCGGGTTGCTCAGCGGGATGCGCTTGTAGCCCGGCCACTGGCGCCATTGCACGCCATAGATCTCGCCCAGGTCGTCATGGCCCTGACGGAACGGGTTGGCCAGCCACTGGGCGTTTTCGTTGGCGTTCTGGTCCCAGACCTTGCAGCCCAGCTCACGGAACTCACCGGCGTTCTTCACGCCACGCAGGAAACCGACCATTTCACCGATCGCCGACTTGAACGCCAGCTTGCGCGTGGTAATGGCCGGAAAGCCCTTCTGCAGGTCGAAACGCAGCATCGCGCCCGGCAGGCTGATGGTGCGGATGCCGGTGCGGTTTCCCTGCAACGTGCCGTTATCAATGACGTCGCGGACCAGGTCCAGATACTGTTTCATGGCTTACCTGTAGCAAAAACGGCAGGGGGATCGCCCCTGCCGTGGGATTAATCAGGCGGGTTTCGCCGTGGGCTTGCGATTATAAGCCCACCAGATCAGACCGAGGCCAGCCAGGATCATCGGCACACAGAGAATCTGACCCATGGTCAGCCAGCCCCAGGCGATGTAACCCAGCTGAGCATCCGGCACCCGCACGAATTCGACGATGAAGCGGAAGATACCGTAGAACAGCGCGAACATGCCTGACACCGCCATGGTCGGCCGTGGCTTGCGCGAGAACAGCCACAGGATGACGAACAGCGCCACGCCCTCAAGGGCGAACTGGTACAGCTGCGACGGGTGGCGCGGCAACTGGGCCGGGTCGCTGAACGGCGGGAAGATCATCGCCCATGGCACGTCGGTGGGTTTGCCCCACAGTTCGGCGTTGATGAAGTTGCCGATACGCCCGGCACCCAGGCCAATCGGCACCAGCGGGGCGACGAAGTCCATCAGCTCGAAGAACGACTTGTTGTTGCGCTTGCCGAACCACAAGGCCGCCAGCATCACGCCGATGAAGCCGCCGTGGAACGACATACCGCCTTTCCACACCTCGAAGATCAGCGTCGGGTTGGCCAGGTAGGCGTGCAAGTCGTAGAACAGCACATAACCCAGGCGCCCGCCGACAATCACCCCCATCGACAGCCAGAACACCAGGTCGGACAGCTTCTCGCGGCTCCAGGTGGGGTCGAAGCGATTCAGCCGGCGTGAGGCCAGCAGCCAGGCACCGCCGATGCCGATCAGGTACATCAGGCCGTACCAATGGATTTTCAGCGGCCCGATGGCCAGGGCCACGGGGTCTATCTGCGGGTAAGGCAGCATGGAACTTCCTCTCGATTCAAATCAAAAAGCTGAGGCCGACACAGAACAGCAGGGCTGCGAACAGGCGTTTCAACAAACGGGGCGACAGCTTGTGCGCCAGGCGCGCGCCGAAGCGGGCGAAAAACATGCTGGTCACGGCAATGCCGACCAGCGCGGGCAGGTACACGTACCCCAGGCTGTGGGGCGGCAGGTGCTCCTCGTGCCAACCCAGCAGCATGAAGCTCAGGGCACTGGCTACAGCAATCGGCAGGCCACAGGCCGATGAAGTGGCCACTGCCTGCTGCATGGGCAGGCTACGCCAGGTGAGGAACGGCACCGTCAGCGAACCACCGCCAATGCCGAAAATGGCCGAGGCCCAGCCAATCACGCCGCCTGCACCGATCAGCCCAGGTTTACCGGGAACGCCACGGCTGGCCTTGGGCTTGAGGTCAAGGGCCATCTGCGCGGCGATGACCAGGGCGAACACACCGATGATCTTTTGCAGCAGTGGGCCCTGGATCAGAGAAGCGGTCTTGGCACCGACACCGGCCCCCAGGAGGATGCCGACGGTCATCCAGATGAAGATCGGCCATTGCACCGCGCGCTTGCGGTGGTGCTCCCGCACGGCGTTGATCGAGGTGAAGACGATGGTGGCCAGTGACGTGCCGACGGCCAGGTGGGTCAGCACCGAAGCGTCGAAACCCTGCAGGGTAAAGCTGAACACCAGCACCGGCACGATGATGATGCCGCCGCCCACGCCGAACAGCCCGGCCAGCACACCGGCACAGGCGCCCAACAACAGATAGAGCACGAATTCCATTCGGCATCCCCTAGAAATCAATCCGGCATGGTAACGGAAGCCGGGCTGGGGGCTCTAGTGAACTCTGTGTCAGGATGGATCCGCATCGTTCCTGTGGGTACAGTGACAAAAAAACACAGAGGCCCAACCTATGTGCCTGATCGTATTTGCGTGGCGGCCGGGGCACGCCCTGCCGCTGATCGTGGCGGCCAACCGCGACGAATTCTATGCCCGCCCCACTCAGCCCCTGGCGGCCTGGGAGGATGCACCTGGGGTGCATGCCGGGCGCGACCTGGAGGCAGGCGGTACCTGGCTGGGCGTAGGCCCACAGGGGCGCTTTGCCGCGCTGACCAACATCCGCGACCCGGGCCAGGCGCAGGGGCCCCGCTCGCGGGGTGAGCTGGTGGCGGCGTTTCTGCAGGGCGAGCTAGGGGTTGAGGCTTACCTGGACCAGGTGGCCAGCCGTAGCGGGCAGTACTCGGGGTTCAACCTGCTGGTGGGTGATGGGCAGCAACTGGGTTATCTGCATGCCCGTGAGGCCACGCCGCGCCTGCTGAAGGCTGGGGTTTACGGGCTTTCGAACGCCGGGCTGGATACACCGTGGCCGAAGCTGGTGAAGGCACGTGACGGGCTGGAAAACCTGCTGGACACGCCGGAGCCGCACAGGCTGCTGGCTTTGCTCGCGGATAACGAGCCCGCGGCTGATGGTGACCTACCCGAAACAGGCGTGGGGTTGGCAACCGAGAAGTTGCTATCGAGCGTCTTCATCGCCAGCCAGAATTACGGGACCCGGGCGAGCACAGTGCTGATTGTGGATGATCAGGGGCAAAGGCGGCTGGTTGAGCGCAGTTTCGGGCCTTTTTGCGGGCATTTGGGGGAAATTGAGTTGTTGGCCTGAGCATCTGATGTTGTCTGTTCGGGCCTCTTCGCGGGGTAAACCCGCTCCTACCACGAACACACATCTGGGGTTGGACCCAGGCCGTTGTAATCGATGGACTCGCCC